>NZ_JBFAIU010000084.1:0-24247 GCF_040654855.1 Asanoa sp. NPDC050611 | reverse complement strand
GCCACGTTCATCGTCGGCATGTTCTGGAAGCGGATGACCGCGGCGGCCGGCTTCTGGTCGCTGCTCTCCGGCACGGTCGTGGCCATCGCGACGTCCCGACGGCGACGTCCTCGGCCTCGGCGAGCAGCGGGTGGCCGGCGTCCAGGTCGTTGTCGACCACGCCGGCGACGCCGGCCAGCGCGCCGAGATCGCCCGGCACGCCGGTCAGGGTCCCGCGCGGCATCGGCAGGAGCTTGCCGCCGACGGCGAGCGCGGCGGCGCCGACCGCGGGGTTGACCAGGTCGTCGCCGAGCCCGACGCGGCGGGCCAGCTTGACAGCGGGCGAGTCCTCGCCGGTGGCGGCGTCGCGCACCAGGAAGGCTTCGGCGCCCAGCTCGACCGGCGAACCGGCCAGCTCGCCGGTGCGGAGCTTGCCGCCCAGGACGGCGCCCTGCTCGAAGACGGTGACCCGGGTGCCGGGCGCCTGGTCGTGGATCCGCACCGCGGCGGAAAGTCCGGCGATCCCGCCACCGATGATGGCGACGTGCTGCATGGCACCCACCATATGGCGGGGCGTTCTACGCGGTGCGGCGGCCGGGCAGCGCTGTGACGCCGGGCGGCGGGAGGCCGGCGGTCGAGGCCAGCAGCGTCGACCACGCCAGCAGGTGGGCGCCCAGGTCCTCGTCGGTCGGGGTCCAGCTCGCCCGGATCTCGATGTCGGCCGCGGTCGGCGGACCGGCGAGGTCGCCGAACCGGGTCGACATGGTCTGGGTGACGGTGCCGCCGATGGCCCGGTAGTGCGCGTCCTGCGCGTCAAGGGCGTCGGTCAGCCACGTCCAGCCCACGGTCGGCAGCAGCGGGTCGGCGGCCATGTCGACGTCGACCTCGGCGGTCACGTAGGTCACCAGCCGCATCGTGCCCTCCCAGGCCTCGTGGCCCGCGGGGTCGTGCAGCAGGATCAGCCGGCCGGTGGCCATCTCGTCGTCGTCGGGCTTGGTGACCGACGCGCTCAGCGCGAACGTGAAAGGCGCGAGCCGCTGGGGCGCGCCGACCTCCTCGAGCACGATCTCGGCGCGCGGGGTGGCGGCGCGAAGGCTGGCGACGGCGTTCGCGAAGACGTCGGGAACCGCTGTCGGAGCCATGACCGCAGCCTATGCATGGATCGGGGCGCCATGGGGGAAGGGCGCGCCGGACGCCCTAGCACGATCGGCCGCGGCCGGGCGACATTACGGCTGAAACTAGACAGCCGTCATCGTGTGCACCAGCTCCGTCACGCGGGTCAACACCGTGGGGTCGGTCTCCGGGATCACGCCGTGGCCGAGGTTGAAGATGTGCCCCGGCGCGGCCCGGCCCTGTAGGAGCACGCGGCGCACCTCAGCCTCGATGACCTCCCACGGCGCGAACAGCGTGGTCGGGTCGAGGTTGCCCTGCACCGCCTTGCCGGCGCCGATCCGGCCGGTGGCGACGTCGAGCGGCGTACGCCAGTCGACCCCGACCACGTCGGCGCCCGCCTCGCCCATGGCGCCGAGCAGCTCGCCGGTGCCGACCCCGAAGTGGATGCGCGGCACGCCGGCGTCCGCCAGCCCGTCGAGCACCGCCGACGAGTGGGGCAGGACGAAGCGGCGGTAGTCGGCCTCCGAGAGCGCGCCGGCCCACGAGTCGAACAGCTGCACGGCGGCGACGCCCGCGTCGATCTGGACGCGGAGGAAGGTCAGCGCGTTCTCGGCCAGGCGGCCGCAGAGGGCGTGCCAGGTTTCCGGGTCGCCGTACATCAGCGCCTTGGTCTTGGCGTGCGTCCGCGACGGTCCGCCCTCGATCAGGTAGCTGGCCAGCGTGAACGGGGCGCCGGCGAAGCCGATCAGCGGGGTGTCGCCGAGCTCGGCGATGGTGAGCCGGACCGCCTGGTCCACGTAGGACACGTCGGTCGGGTCGAGGCGGCGCAGCCGGGCCACGTCCTGCGGCGCCCGGATCGGCTCGGCCACCACCGGCCCCGTGCCGGCGACGATGTCGACGCCGACCCCGGCCGCCGCGACCGGCACCACGATGTCGCTGAACAGGATCGCCGCGTCGACGCCATGCCGGCGGACCGGCTGCAGCGTGATCTCCGCGACCAGGTCGGGGCGGCGGATCGTGTCGAGCATCCCGAGCCCGCCGCGGACCTCCCGGTACTCCGGGAGCGAGCGGCCGGCCTGGCGCATGAACCAGACGGGCGTGTGCGGGGCGTCCTCGCGCCGGGCAGCGCGGACCAGGGCGGAGTCGGTGTGGGTCGTCGTCGTCATCGCCACCATCGTTTCACGCGCCGATCTCCGCTCGCCTGACGGCCAGGTGCGGCCGCCGCGGAAGGGATCGCGGCGGCCGCACCGCGGTTCAGCAGACCTTGAACGCGTCGCAGGCGACCTTGATCGGCACCGCCAACCCGATGCCCTCCGCATTCTCCGCCTTCGCGGTCGCGATGCCGACCACCTGCTTGGCGGAGTTGATCACAGGGCCGCCCGAGTTCCCGGGGTTGATCGGCGCGTCGAACTGGATCATCGGCCCGTTGCTGTCGGGCAGCTCGCGGACCGCGCTCACCACGCCCGTCGTCACCGAGTCGCTCAGGCCCAGCGGGGCACCGACCACCACGATCTGCTGGCCCGACTTGACCGCGCCCTTCGCGGTGACCAGACCATTGATCTTGGTGGTGGTACGCAGGTGCGCCACGTCGCCGCCGCGGTTGACGGCGACGATCTGGGCCGCGTACCGCTTGCCGCCGCGCTCCAGGAAGACCTCCCGGTCGCCGCCGTCGTAGACGTCCTCGACGACGTGGAAGTTGGTGATCAGGTTGGTCTTCCCACCGCTCGCGGGCCTGCCCACCGCGAACGCGGTGCCGGTCACGTTGCCCGCCGCCACCCGTAGCACGCTGGGCAGCGCGGCGGTGGAGATGGCCTCGGGGTTGAAGGCGCCGGCGAGCCGCTTCTCCAGGGCACCGGCCCGGCCGTCGACCTCGTCCAGCCGCGCGGTCGCCCGGTCGCGGTCGTCGGCCTGCGCCCGCTCGCTGCCGGCGAGCCGGTCGCCGAGCTGCTCGATCCGCACCGCCTGGTAGGCGACCACGCCGGCGAGGACCACGACCAGGGCGAAGGTGAGGCCGGCGGACCAGCGGCGCTTTTCACCTCTCCGGGTGTCGGCCGCGGGTGGTGGTGCGGTCACGGCGGGACCGAACGGCACACCGGGGTCGAAGGCCCGCGGCGGCGGCACACGGGCGGCGTCCAGGGGCACCCGCGGTGCCGGCGCCGGCGGTGGCGCGTAGGCGGAGAAGTCCCGCGGCGGATAGACCGGCGACGGTTCGGCCGGCTCCCGCGGCCCTGGTGGCGCATAGGGTGGCGGCTCGCGGTCGGCCGGGCGGTAGATCGGCCCGTCGGGCGCCAGCACGCGGTGGTCGGGCGCCGGCGGACCGCCGTACCCAGGTGAAGTTTCGGGCCAGGTTGTGCGCTCGTCCCCGGCGGACATCTCCGCTCCCTCCCGTCGCACCGGACTGGGCCCCCGCGAGACCGTACCGCACCTCCCGACGCGCCGACCCGGCTGTCCGACGCGTGACGGCACGCCTACTAGGGTTGGCAGGTGACCGACGAACCACCCCTGCGCCGTCGGGCCGCACGCCGAGCGGGGGACGAGTCGCCCACCTCCCCCGAAGCGGACGGCCCCTCCACCGGCTCCCCCGACGGCCCGGCGGCCTCCGAACCCCTCGCGGGCCCCGCACCGCAGCTGCTCACCGCGCCGCGGGAGGGCACACCTGCGCCCGTGGAGTCGCCCGACGACCTCGCGGCCGCCGTGGCCCGCTTCGCCGCCGGCACCGGCCCGGTGGCGATCGACGCCGAGCGCGCCTCGGGCTACCGCTACAGCCAACGGGCCTACCTGGTCCAGCTCCGCCGCGGCGGTGCCGGCACCGTGCTGATCGACCCGCTGCCGCTGGGCGACCTGCGCACGCTCGACGCCGCCATCGCGGACGCCGAGTGGGTGCTGCACGCCGCCAGCCAGGACCTGCCGTGCCTGTCCGACCTCGGCCTGCGCCCCCGCCGCCTCTTCGACACCGAGCTGGCCGGCCGGCTCGCGGGCTTCGAACGCGTCGGCCTGGCCGCGCTGACGGAGCAGCTCCTCGGGTACGCCCTGGAGAAGCACCACTCGGCCGCGGACTGGTCGAGCCGCCCGCTGCCGGACTCGTGGCTGAGCTACGCCGCCCTCGACGTGGAGCTGCTGGTCGACCTCCGGGACGCGCTCGCGGGCGAGCTCGTGGCCCAGGGCAAACAGGACTGGGCGGCGGAGGAGTTCGCCGCGCTGGTCGCCTGGGGCGCCCAGCCGCCGCGCAACCGCCCCGACCCGTGGCGCCGCACGTCCGGCATCCACCGCATCCGCGGCGCGCGGGCGCAGGCCCGGGTCCGCGCGATCTGGTACGCCCGCGACGACATCGCCGCCCGGCGCGACTCGGCACCGGGCCGGGTGCTGCCCGACTCGGCGATCATCGCGGCGGCCGAGATCGACCCGAAGGACGAGCGGACCCTGCTGTCCCTGCCGGGCTTCGGCGGCCGCTCGGTCCGCCGGCTCGCCCGCACGTGGCTCGACGCCCTGGACACGGCCCGCGGCCTGCCGGACGACGCCCTGCCGACCAACCCGCCGATCGACGGACCGCCCCCGCCGCACCGCTGGGCGGAACGCGACCCGGTCGCGGCGGCCCGGCTGGCCCGGTGCCGCGAGGTGGTCACGACGACGGCGGCGGCACACAAGCTGCCGCCGGAGAACCTGATCGCACCGGACTCGATCCGCCGGCTGGCCTGGACCCCGCCGGAGGACGTCACCCCGGACACGGTCTCGGCCACGCTGCGCGGCTACGGCGCCCGCGCCTGGCAGGTCGGCCTGATCGCCACGGACCTGGCCGACGCCCTCTCCGACCCGAAGGCCGGCTGAGCTACTCGCCCAGCAGGCCCGGGCGGAGGGTCGACCACTCCAGGGAGTGGCGGATGCCGTCCTCGACCGTGTAGTCGCAGGACCAGTCCAGGGCCGCGGCGGCCTTGTCCGTGCGCGCGTACGAGCCGACCACGTCGCCCGGGCGCGGCGGGGCTTCCGTGACGCGCAGCGGGCGGTCGACGACCCGGCGGAAGGCGTCCACGAACTCGCGGACCGTCGTGCCCCGGCCCGTGCCGAGGTTGAGCACGTCGTAGCGGCGGTCACCGCCGGCCGGCAGCACCGTGTCGAAGCGACGCAGGGCCTCGACGTGGGCGCGGGCCAGGTCCCACACGTGGATGAAGTCGCGGATGCCGCTGCCGTCGCGGGTCGGCCAGTCCGTGCCGGTGATCTGGAACTCCTCGCCCGCCTCGAGCGCGGTGATCAGCCGGCCGAGCAGGTGGGTCGGCTTCGCCTGCTGCAGGCCCGTGCGCATCTTCGGGTCAGCGCCGATGGGGTTGAAGTAGCGCAGGGAGATGACCCGCAGGTCGTACGCGTTGGTCGCGTCCTCGAGCACCCACTCCATGACCGCCTTGGTCCGGGCGTACGGCGACTCGGGCAGCAACGGCGAGGACTCGTCGACCGTGAAGTCCGCGCCCGGCGCGTAGATCGAGGCCGACGACGAGAACAGGTAGCGCTGGCAGCCGTTGCGGACCACGTGCTCGATCAGCTCGACCGACTTCGACACGTTCTCGCGGTAGTAGCGCAGCGGCTCGGCCACCGACTCCGGCACCACGATGAGCGCCGCGGCGTGCACCACGGCCGAGATGTCCGGGTGCTCGGCGAAAATCCGGTCGATCAGCGCACCGTCGGCGATGTCGCCCTCGTAGAAGATCCGGTCGCGGACGTACTCGGCCCGGCCGGTGACCAGGTTGTCCACGATGACCGGGGTGATGCCGGAGTCCAGGCAGGCCGACGCCATCGTGCTGCCGATGAACCCTGCCCCACCCGCGATCAAGACCTTCATGGGCTGGACCCTACCAATCGCGCCGTTGTGGCCGACTCCACGCTCCACGCGAGGTTACTGACGAGTAGCATACGGGTCAGTACCCCATCCGAGGAGGCCCCGACCCGTGCCCCGATCAGTACGCGACGTCGCGTTCGTCGACGGCGTTCGCACCCCGTTCGGAAAGGCGGGTGGCATGTACGCGCACACCCGCGCCGACGATCTCGTCATCCGCTGCATCCGCGAGCTGTTGCGCCGCAACCCGCAACTTCCCAAGGAGGCTGTGGAGGAGGTCGCGATCGCCGCGACCACCCAGATCGGCGACCAGGGCCTGACCATCGGCCGCACCGCCGCCCTGCTGGCCGGCCTGCCGAAGACCGTGCCGGGCTTCGCGATCGACCGCATGTGCGCCGGTGCGATGACCGCGGTGACGAACGTCGCGGGCGGCATCGCGATGGGCGCGTACGACGTCGCCATCGCCGGCGGCGTCGAGCACATGGGCCGCCACCCGATGGGCGAGGGCGTCGACCCCAACCCGCGGATCCTGGCCGAGAAGCTCGTCGACCCGTCCGCGCTCGTGATGGGCAAGACCGCGGAGAACCTGCACGACCGGCTGCCGGCGGTCACCAAGGAGCGCGCCGACGCGTTCGGCCTCGCCAGCCAGGTCAAGACCGCCAAGGCGTACGCGAACGGCAAGCTGCAGGACGACCTCGTGCCGGTCGCGACCCGCGACCCCGAGAACGGCTGGGGCCTGGCCACCGTCGACGAGGCGCCGCGCGAGACGAGCATGGCGAAGCTCGCCACGCTGAAGACCCCGTTCCGCCCGCACGGCCGGGTCACGGCGGGCAACTCGGCCGGCCTCAACGACGGCGCGACCGCGAGCATCATCGCCGCCGAGGACACCGCCCGCGAGCTGGGCCTGCCGGTCGCGATGCGGCTGGTCTCCTACGGCTTCGTCGGCGTCGAGCCCGAGGTGATGGGCGTCGGCCCGATCCCCGCGACGGAGAAGGCCCTGCGGATCGCCGGCCTGGGCATCGGTGACATCGGCCTGTTCGAGCTCAACGAGGCGTTCGCCGTGCAGGTGCTGGCCTTCCTCGACCACTTCGGCATCGCCGACGACGACCCGCGGGTCAACCCCTGGGGCGGCGCGATCGCCGTCGGCCACCCGCTGGCCTCCTCCGGCGTGCGGCTGATGACGCAGCTGGCCCGCCAGTTCGCCGAGCACCCCGAGGTGCGGTACGGCGTCACCGCCATGTGCATCGGCATCGGCATGGGCGGCTCGGTCATCTGGGAGAACCCGGCCTGGGAGGGTGCGAAGTGACCAGCAACGAGGTCGTCACGAAGGCGCTGGTGCGCGCGGTGACCGTCAAGGGCGTCAAGGCCGCCCTGATCACGCTGGACAACGGGCTCGACCACACCAAGCCCAACAGCTTCGGCCCCGGCGGCCTGACCAGCCTGGACGAGGCGATCACGGCGGCGACGGCGCTGGAGCCAACGTTCATCGCGATCACCGGCAAGCCGTACATCTTCTCGGTCGGCGCCGACATCACCGGGATGCCGCTGATCAAGTCGCGCGAGCAGGCGGTCGAGCTGGGCCGGTTCGGGCACCGGGTGTTCAACCGGCTGCGCGAGTCGACGATCCCGACGTTCGCCTTCGTCAACGGCGTCGCGATGGGCGGCGGGCTCGAGGTCGCGCTGCACTGCCACTACCGCACGCTGTCGAGCGGCGCCAACGCGCTCGCGCTGCCCGAGGTCTCGCTCGGCCTCGTGCCGGCGTGGGGCGGCACCCAGCTCCTGCCGAACCTGATCGGCATCGCCCCGGCCGCGCAGGTGATCATCCAGAACCCGCTCACGCAGAAGACGCTGCGCCCGCCGCAGGCCCGCGAGCTGGGCATCGCCGACGTGCTGCTGGAGCCGGCCGACTTCCTCGAGCGCTCGCTGGAGTGGGCGGCCGGCGTCGTCGCCGGCGAGGTCACGGTCGAGCGGCCGGAGATCGACCGCGACATGTGGGACGGCGTCCTCTACTTCGCCAAGCTGCAGCTCGACGAGAAGCTGCACGGCGCGGTCGCCTCGGCCGAGAAGGCGCTGGAGCTGCTGGCGCTGGCCAAGGACGCGGACTTCGCCACGGGCACGGCCGCGGAGGACGAGGCGCTCGGCGACCTGGTCACCGGCCCGCAGCTGCGCAACAGCCTGTACGCGTTCGACCTGGTGCAGCGCCGGGCGAAGCGGCCGGCCGGCGCGCCCGACCGGGCGCTGGCCCGCGACGTCACCAAGGTCGGCGTCGTCGGCGCCGGGCTGATGGCCGGGCAGATGGCGCTGCTGTTCGCCCGGCGGCTCGAGGTCCCGGTCGTGCTCACCGACCTCGACCAGGAGCGCGTCGACAAGGGCGTCGCCTACGTGCACGGCGAGATCGACAAGCTGCACGCCAAGGGCCGGATCGACGAGGGCACCGCGGCCAAACTGCGGGGCCTGGTCACCGGCTCGGTCGACAAGGCGGCGTTCGCCGACGCGGACTTCGTCATCGAGGCCGTGTTCGAGGACCTGGGCGTGAAGAAGCAGGTCTTCGCCGAGCTGGAGAAGGTCGTCTCGCCCGAGGCGGTGCTGGCCACCAACACGTCGTCGCTGTCGGTCACCGAGATGGCCGCCGACCTGGAGCACCCCGAGCGGGTCGTCGGCTTCCACTTCTTCAACCCGGTCTCGGTGATGCCGCTGGTCGAGGTCGTGCGGGCCGGCAAGACCGACGACCCGACGCTGGCCACCGCGTTCGCCGTCGGCAAGCAGCTGCGCAAGTCCTGCGTGCTGGTCAAGGACGCGCCCGCGTTCGTGGTCAACCGGCTGCTGACCCGGTTCCTCGGCGAGATCTACGCGGCGATCGACGCCGGCACGCCGGTCGAGGTGGCCAACACCGCGCTCGACCCGCTGGGCCTGCCGATGCGGCCGCTCGCGCTGCTCTCGATGGTCGGGCCGGCGGTCGCGCTGCACGTGGCGGAGACCATGCACGCGGCGTTCCCGGACCGCTTCGGCGTCAGCGCCAACCTCGGCCCCATCGTCGAGAGCGGGAAGTCGCTGACCGACCGCGAGGGCCAGATCGACGAGTCGGTGGTCGCGCTCCTGCGGGTGGGCGACGCGCCGCTGACCGCCGAGCAGGTCCGCGACCGGGCGCTGGACGCGATCGCCGACGAGGTCAGGACGATGCTGGCCGACGGCGTCGTCGCGGACGCCAAGGACATCGACCTGTGCCTGGTGCTCGGCGCGGGCTGGCCGTTCCACCTGGGCGGCATCACGCCGTACCTGGCCGCGACCGGCCGGCTCTGACGGCACGCGAAAGGGCCCCAGGCGAACGCCCGGGGCCCTTTCGCGGTCCTGCTACTGCTTCTCGACCTCGGCGCGCATCGCCACGAAGTTCTTGTAGGCCTTCGTGCCGTCGCTGTTGTAGACGCCGATCAGGCCCACGCTGCCGCGGTCGGCCCAGGCGCACACGCCCATGGACACCTCGGCGCCGCCGCTGCTGACCGTCGCGTCGCCGCAGCGGGCCTGGCCGCCCTGCGGGCCGGCGTCGACGTCCTTGACGTTCTTGATCGCCAGGCCGCCGCCGGCGCTGGCGCCGCTGAACGCGTCGTCGAGCTCCTTGTCGGGGTCGGCGACCAGGCCGGACGCCGCGACCAGCATGATCAGTTCCTGCTTCTCGATCGAGCCGTAGAACGCCGCCGCCGTGCTGGTGATCTCGGGCAGGTCGGAGTTGAGGCCGTTCTTCATCTCGTCGACCGCGCCCTGCAGCGTCGGGTCGGTGATCTTCGGCTTGCCGCCCAGCGTGTCGGGCGCGACCACCCGGGTGTTGGCCGCCGCGACGACGTCCTTCACCGGGTCCTTGAGCACGAAGTAGAGGGCGACGCCGCCGCCGACGCAGAGCAGCAGCACCACGGCGAGGACGATCAGCACGATCCGGCCGGCGCGGCTCTTCTTCGGCGGCGCGGTCGGCGGCATCGGCGGGCCGCCGAACGGCTGCTCACCGTAGGTCGGCTGCTGCGGCGGCTGGCCGTAGGCCGGGGGCTGGTAGGCGGGCTGCTGCCCGTAGGGCGCCGGCGACGACGGCTGCGGCTGGCCGTAGGGCGCACCCGAGGAGGGCGGCTGCTGCTGCTGCCCGTAGTCGCCGTAGCCGGGCTGCTGCTGGCCGTAGCCGGGCTGCTGCGGCGGCTGGCCGTAGGTGCCGGGCTGCGGCGACCCGTAGCTCTGCCCGTAGTTGGGGGCCGTCGGCTGCTCGCCGTAGGGCTGCCCGTACTGCGGCTGCTGCTCGCCGTACTGCGGGGGCTGCTGCCCGTACTGGGGCGGCTGCTGCTGCCCGTACTGCGGCTGCTGGCCGTACTGGGGTTGCTGCGGCGGCTGGTCGCCGTATGGCGGCTGGGAGCCGTACTGCGGCGGCTGGGCGTAAGGGTCGGACATCACGGCTCCCTGGAAACTCTCAGGTTGACTGCCGGATCGTAACGACCCCCCGCCAGCACCGCTGGCCCTGCGTCGGGCACGGGACAGAACGTGTGTCCCGATCGTGACCCCGTCAAGCCGCTGCCCGCTCGGCCGCGCTGCGCTCGACGCAGAACTCATTGCCCTCCGGATCGGCGAGGGTCACCCAGCCCGTGCCGTCGGGGCGGCGGTGGTCGCCGACCAGCGTCGCGCCGAGGGCGAGCAGGCGGTCGACCTCCTCGTCACGGCTGTGGTCGGACGGCTGAAGGTCCAGGTGGAGCCGGTTCTTGGTGACCTTGTCGTCCGGAACCCGGCAGAACAGCACGCCCGGGCCGGCACCGTCGGGGGCGATCAGGAGCGCTTCGGGATCGCCCGGAAAGTCGTCCGTGGAGCGCGCGTAACCGAGCACCTGGGACCACCAGCCGGCCAACTCGTAGGGGTCGTGGCTGTCGACGTTGATGTGGTGGATGCGGTTGGTCATGGCCGCCACCGTGCCAGGCGAACGTGACGTAGATCAACGCGGTTTCGCGTCACCCACCGCCGCCGAGCCCGCCGCCACCGGCGTGACGCTCGCGGCCGGCAACGTCACCCGCACCTCCAGGCCACCACCCTCCTGCGGCGTCGCGGTCACCGTGCCGCCGTGCGCGTCGCACACCGCGCGCACGATCGACAGGCCGAGGCCCGAGCCGCGGGCGCCCGTGCGCTCCCGGCCGCCGCGCCGGAACGGCTCGAACAGGCCCGGCACGTCGGCCGTGTCGACCTCGAAGCCGGTGTTGCCGACCACCAGGAACACCTGGTCGCCGTCGGTGCCCGTGCGCGCCCACAGCCGCCCGTGCAGGTGGTTGTAGCGCACGGCGTTCTCCACGAGGTTGCCGGCCAGCCGCTCGAGCAGGCCCGGGTCGCCCACCACGGGCGCCGGCGCGAGGTCGGTCTCCACGGTCACACCGAGGCGGTCCACCTCGCCGCGCATCGCCGACAGCGCCGCCCGCAGCCCGTCGGCCAGGTCGCCCGGCACCTTGCGGCCCAGCCGGCGGCCGCGTTGTGCCTCGCTGCGCGCCAGCACCAGCAGCGCGTCGACGAGGCCGTTGGCGCGTTCGGAGGCGTCGCGGACCACGGTCGCCATCCGGCGGAACTCGGCCTCGTCGGCCTCGTCGTCGGCCAGCGTGACGTCGATCTCCGTGCGCATCACGGCCAGCGGCGTACGCAGCTCGTGCGAGGCGTTGGCGACGAACCGTTTCTGCGCCTCGAACGCCGACCCGAGCCGGTCGAGCATCGCGTCGAACGTCCGGGCCAGCTCGGCGATCTCGTCGTCGGCGCCGGTGTAGCGGATCCGCTGGTCGAGCGTCTGCTCGCCGAGCCGGCGGGCAGTCGCGGTGACCCGGTGCAGCGGGCGCAGCGCCCGGCCGGCCACCGCGTAGGCGGCGACGATCCCGACCAGGCTGGTCACGAGCAGCGCCAGCAGCCCCTTGACCAGCAGCTCGCGGGAGGCGGAGTCGACCACCTGGGCCTGCCAGGCGGCGGCGTCGAGCCGGCGGCCGTCGGCGAGGTCGACGAACGCGCCCGCCTGGAGCTGGTCGGCCGGGTGGACGGCGTCGCCGACCAGCACCCAGGCCAGCAGGATCAGCACGAGCCCGGTGGCGACCACCACCACGCCGTTGAGCAGGGTGAGCCGCAGCCGCAGGGTGGGCCGGGGCCCGCGCTGCCGGGCCGCCGCGTAAACGGTCATGAGACCAGCTCCCCTGGCATCCGGTAGCCGGCGCCGACCACCGTCTCGATCAGCGGTGGTTCGCCGAGCTTCTTGCGCAGCGTCATCACGGTCACCCGGACCGTGGTCGTGAACGGGTCGGTGTTGGCGTCCCAGACGCGCTCCAGCAGCTCTTCGCTCGACACCACGGCGCCGCGCGCCTTGAGCAGCTCCTCGAGCACGCCGAACTCCTTGCGGGTCAGGTCGACCGGCGCGCCGGCCCGGGTGGCCACGCGACGGGCGGGGTCGAGCACCAGGTCCGCGACCGAGAGCACGGGCGGCGCGGGCGGCGTGGCCCGCCGGCCGAGGGCCCGCACCCGGGCCACCAGCTCGTCGAAGGCGAACGGCTTGGGCAGGTAGTCGTCGGCGCCGAGCTGCAGGCCGTCGACCCGGTCCGCGACCGTGCCGCTGGCGGTCAGCATCAGCACGCGGGTCAGCGCGCCGGAGGAGACCAGGTCGGCGCAGATCTGGTCGCCGTGGACGCCGGGCAGGTCGCGGTCGAGCACGACCACGTCGTACCGGGTGACGAAGGCCATCTCGTGGCCGGACGTGCCGTCGTAGGCCACGTCGACGGCCAGCCCGTGCCGCCGCAACCCCCGCGCGATCGCGTCGGCCAGGTTGCGCTCGTCCTCCACCACCAGCACCCGCACCGCAACAGCCTCCCTCAGCCCCTGTCAAGCCCGTGTGAGCAAAGCTAGCGCTCCGGCCGGACGGCCCAGATCCGCAGTGTGCCGTTCGCGGTGCGGCAGACGATGGCCGCGGGGCCGGACTGGCAGGCGAGCAGGACCTCGTCGGCGGTGCCGAGTGGGCGCAGGACGCCGCTGGGCGGCCCGAGGGTGGCGATCACGCTGTGCGCGGCGCCCATCGGGATCCGGGTGACGACCGGGTCGCCACGGGCCCCGGTGCGCCAGCCGCGCAGGTCGGTGACCTGGGCGCCGGTGTCCGGGTCGACGGTGCGGACCGGCCCGATCCCGCCCGGCACGGTGCCGAGGGCGATGAGCTGGCCCCGGGCCTCGACCACGTAGCTGGCCTCGGGCGCCCGCCAGCGCAGCCGGCCGGTCCGCGGGTCGAGGGCCAGCACGTCGCCGTGGCTGCTCACGCAGACCAGCGCCAGGCACCGGCCGATGCCGCCGCCGTCGATGTCGTACGGCATCCGCCACCGCACGGCCAGCGTGTCCGGGTCGAGCCCGACCATGCCGGTGCCGCCGTGCTGGGCGTACCAGAGCACCAGCCCGCCGCCGGCGCTCAGCCCGGACAGCGGGAGCACCTCGGTGCCGAGCGGGGTGGCCGTCCGGAGCACCGTCCCGCTGCGCGCGTCGCGCAGCTCGATCCGCCCGGACCGGACGAAGACCACGAGCCGGCCGGCCCGGCCCGCACCGGAGCCGGACGTGCCGGTGGCCACGGTCGCGCCGCCCGCGCCGCCGACCGCGTTCGCCTCGGACTCGGGCGCCGGCCGCGGCGGGATCCGGCCGGCCACCGGCGCGGGCCCGCCGAGCGCGGTGAAGGTGAACCGGTCGTGCGGCTCCGCCGACCAGAGCTGGCGCCCGGTCGCCAGGTCCAGCGCGCGCAAGCGGGGCGGGTCAGGGTCGCTGGCGTAGCCGGTGTTGGCGTCCGCGTCGACCACGATCTCCTCGGGCACCGACCACAGCCGGGTTCCGGTGGCGGCGTCGTACGCGTCGGTGCGCAGGATCCGTCCCGTGGTCTCGCCGCCGGAGATCAGCAGCACCGGACCCGCGGTGTCGATCCGGATGATCCGCTCGCCGGTCGGCGCGTACGCCGCCGTCCAGAGCTCGGCGCCGCTCGGCAGCCGCAGCGCGCTCAGCGACCAGGTCGCCTCGCCGGCCCGGCGCACGAGGTAGAGCCGGTCGCCCGCGACCGCGAACGAGGACCCCACGCCGCCGGGCCGGGTCACCGTCTCGGTCAGCGGTGGCTCGGGGACGAGTGACCCGCCGAGCACCAGCAACGCCGCCGCGAGCACACCGACGACGGACCAGAACGGCGACCGCCGGGGCAGCTCGCGCTCGACCGGCTCGGCCGGCTGGTCGGCGACCGAGCCCAGGTCGATGGTGCCGCCCGGCAGCATGGCCGCTACTGAGGTAGCGAGAAGATCGCGAGGTGGTGGCCGTCGCCGCCGCGGCAGACCAGCGCCGTGTCGCCGGCGCGGCAGTCGCGGCTGCCGGCCGGCAGCGTGCCGAGCGGTCGGGGCGCCGCGGACGTGCCGCCGCCGGCCACCGCCACCCGCTCGTCCGGCAGGAGCCGGAAGACGAGCTGGTCCGCGCTGCCCCGCACGGGCAGCCAGGGCAGCCCGTCACCGGTCGCGAAGGCCAGACCGCCGTCGTCGAGGTCGAGCGTCCAGATCCCCTCGGGTGTACGCGCGCACAGGTCCCCGGCGCAGTCGGCCCACCGGACGTCCCGCGCGCGGTCCGGCCGGCTCCATTCGAGGCCGACGTTGTCGAGGTTGTACGCGCTGAGCGCGGACCGCCGGCCCGGCCGGGGGTCGGGGTGCCGGAGGACGAACCCGTCGTCGACCAGGCGCGGGTTGTCGGGCGCGTAGTCGGCGGGCGGCAACGTGCCCGCGCCCCGCAGCGCCCCGGTGGCCAGGTCGTGCACCTCGGTGCGGCCCGAGTCGAGGACCAGCACGGCCAGGGCCGGATCGCCGGCCACCACGTGCGCGACCGCCGTCGACGGCACCCGGTCGTGCCAGAGCGTACGCCCGGTCGCCAGGTCGATCGCGTCGATCCGGCCGGCCACCCGGCGCCCGGCGCCGCTCGCGCTGCGCACCTCGTCCACGGCCAGGCCCATGCCGACGCCCGGCACCGTCAGCACCGCGTCGTCGCGGCTCCAGCGCACCGCGCCGGTGCCGGCGTCGATCGCGGTGGTGCCGGTCTGCCGGCGGATCGAGTCACGGGACGCGAGCAGCACCAGGTCACCGACCCTGGTGGCCGACTGTGACATCGCGGCGGGCAGCCGCAGTCGCCAGCGCTGGTGTCCGCCGGGGAGGTCGTAGCCGTGCAGCTCGATCAGGCCCGCGTCGGCGTCGCCGCCGGCCGTGCCGCCGGCCGTCGCCGTCGTGCCCACGACGGTCGCGCCCGGCGGTGCCGGGTCGGCGACCACCAGCAGGTCGCCGGCGACGGAGACGCTGGAGCCGGGCTCGACCGGGACCGCGGCGGTGGGGCGGAACGGCGGGCTGGCGGTGGCCGCGCCGCCGCAGACCAGCAGCAGCCCGGCCGCCGTCGCGGCCAGCCGGGCGCGCCACGAGCGCCGGCGGTGCCGCGGACCGGGTGCCTGGTCGTCCTCGACCGTGCCGTGGGCGGTGCCGAGGTCGATCACCACCCACTCGCCCGGCCGCTCGGACATCTGCGTGTGCCTAGGGGGTCACGTTGTCCCGCTGTGCCGACTTCGGCGCTGTCGCTGCGCCGATGTGCTCGGCCGGTGCGGTGTCGTCGAGGCGGGAGACCCAGCCGGTGACCTCGCGGGCCACGTCCTGGGCGGTGAGGCCGACGTCGGACAGGATCTGGGCGCGGTTGCCGTGCGGGTGCCAGTCGGCGGGCACGCCCAGGTCGCGCAGCGGGACGCGGACGTCGGCGTCGCGCATGGCCTTCGCGAGGGCGTCGCCGACGCCGCCGGTGCGCACGCCGTCCTCGACGGTGACCACGAGGCGGTGCGCGGCGGCCAGCGTGACCAGCTCGGCCGGCACCGGGCGGACCCAACGCGGGTCGACGACCGTGACGCCGTAACCGTGCTCGGCGAGCCGGGTCGCGACCTCGACGCCGAGGTGGCCGAACGCGCCGACCGCGACCAGCAGGACGTCCTTGCGGCGGTCCTCGCGCAGCACGTCGACCGGGCCGGCGCGCCGGACGGCCGGCAGGTCGGCGGCGACGGAGCCGGTCGGGAAGCGCAGGATGGTCGGCCCGTCCTCGACGGCCAGCGCCTCGCGCAGCTCCTCGCGCAGCGTGGCGGCGTCGCGGGGCGCCGCGATGCGCAGCCCCGGCACGACGCCGAAGACCGACATGTCCCAGATGCCGTAGTGGCTCGGCCCGTCGGGACCGGTGACACCGGCCCGATCGAGCACGAAGGTCACCGGCAGCTTGTGCATCGCGACATCGAGCAGCACCTGGTCGAACGCCCGGTTGAGGAACGTCGCGTAGACCGCGACCACCGGGTGCAGGCCGCCCAGCGCGAGACCGGCGGCCGAGGTCGCGGCGTGCTGCTCGGCGATGCCCACGTCGTAGACGCGGTCGGGGTGCTTGCGGGCCAGCGCGGCGATGCCGGTCGGCTCGGCCATCGCGGCGGTGATGCCGACGACGTCGGGACGCTCGTCGGCGATCGCGACCAGCTCGTCGGCGAACACGTGGGTCCACTTGACGCTCGGCGCGGCCAGCAGCTTGCCGGTCTCGACGTCGAACGCGCTGCTCGGGCCGTGCAGGCAGTCGGCGTCGTCCTCCTCGGCGGGGCGGTAGCCGTAGCCCTTGCGGGTCACCGCGTGCACGATGACCGGGCCGCGGAAGCCCTTGGCGCGGCGCAGCGCCGACTCCACGGCACTGATGTCGTGGCCGTCGACCGGCCCGACGTACTTGATGCCGAGATCCTCGAACATGGCCTGCGGCGCCACGGCATCCTTGATGCCCTTCTTCACCGCGTGCAAAACCTCGTAGAGCGGCTTGCCGACCAGCGGCGTCGAGCCCAGCGACTCCTTGACCAGGTCGAGCACCTTCTCGTAGCCCGGGTTGAGCCGCAGCGAGGACAGGTGGTCGGCGAGGCCGCCGATCGTCGGCGCGTAGGACCGCTGGTTGTCGTTGACGACGATGACGAGCGGGTTGCCGGCGGTGGCGATGTTGTTGAGCGCCTCCCAGCACATGCCGCCGGTGAGCGCGCCGTCGCCGACCACGGCGACCACGCCGCGGTCCTCGCCGCGCAGCGCGAAGGCCTTGGCCATTCCGTCGGCGTAGCTCAGCGCCGTCGAGGCGTGCGAGTTCTCGATCAGGTCGTGGTCGCTCTCGGCGCGGCTCGGGTAGCCGGACAGCCCGCCGCGCTGGCGGAGCTGGTCGAACCCGGCCTGCCGGCCCGTCACGATCTTGTGAACGTAGGACTGGTGGCCCGTGTCGAACAGCAGCTTGTCGCGCGGCGAGTCGAAGACCCGGTGCAGCGCCAGCGTCAGCTCGACGACGCCGAGGTTGGGGCCCAGGTGCCCGCCGGTGCGGGAGACCTTCGCGACGAGGAAGTCACGGATCTCGGCGGAGAGCAGGACCAACTCCTCGACGGAGAGCCGTTTGAGGTCCTGTGGGCCGCGGATGGCGGACAACAGACTGGCCCGACCCTCTTCAACGCTCATGACCGGCAAGTGTAATCGGGTACGCACCTGCCGCACCCCGATCCGAGATCGTCTTCACCGAATCTCCCTTTCCGCAAGGGCTGCGGTCTCCTGCATGTGGACGGTCCGCGCACGGCCGGGAGCACTGGGTGACGCCCGCCCGTTCGGGTGAACCGCGGGCCCGATCGGACAAGTCTTACTGACGGGACCGTGACAGCTGGTGACGCCGGCACCGGCCGTATCGGCTCGGACCGATCTTCATAACCGCACGCCAATGCCATGATCGATGATTGGGTACGGCCATCGGAAAGCCCGTTCCGGCATGCCGGAGACGAATAGGGCACACGGCCGAAAGACGTACGATGGTGGCAGTTGTTTTCCGTCCCGAAAAAGGTGTGCCCATGACACGCATTTCCGGGAAGTACGCGGTGGGTCAACTGCTCGCGCTGGTCCTCGTCGCGATCGTCGCGTTGCCGCTGCTCCCGCTGATCCTGCTCGTCATCGCCTGGATCCGCGTCCGCGACCGGCGCGCCGCGTCCGGCCACGAATCGGAGGGCAGCACCGTCGCCCCCAATCGCGCGATGGCCGCCGCACAGCGCTGACCCCCGTTCGGGGGTCAATTCGGCTGCACCGCATTCCGAAAACTAATTCGATTCACGATTCAGGCACCAGCAGCCCGACGCATTCGAGGTGGTGCGTCATCGGGAAACAGTCGTAGCCGCGCAGTTCCGCCAGCCGCCAACCGTGCTCGCGGAACGTGCGGACGTCGCGGGCGAACGCGGCCGGATCGCACGCGACATAGCCGACCGCACGGGCGCCCGACCCGACGAGCGACTCGACGACCCGCGCACCCGCGCCCGTGCGCGGCGGATCCAGCACCACCACGTCGACCGGTCCGGCCACCCGGCGGCGGGCCAGCGCGGTCTCCACGCGGGCCGCAACGACCTCGACCCAGGGCAGGTCACCGAGGTTGTCGCGGGCCGCGGCCACCCCGTCCGGCGCCGACTCGACCAGCGTGACGCGACCGCCGGGGCCGACCCGCTCGGCCAGTGCCGCGGCGAACAGTCCCGCGCCGCCGTAGAGGTCCCACGCCCGCTCGCCGGCCCGCGGCCCGACCAGGTCGAGCACCGCGCCGACCAGCGTGCCGGCGGCCGCGGGGTGCACCTGCCAGAACGTCTCGGCGCCGATCGTCCAGGTGCGACCGATCGCGCGCTCACGCACGGTGCCGGGCTCACCACCGCCCGGGTGCGCCAGCACGGCGACGTCGCCCGCCGAGGAGGCCACGGTCTCCACGGCGTCGGCCGTCGGCCAGCCGCGGTCGAGCACGGGCAAGGCCTGGACGGCCGGGTGCGCGATCAGGCAGCGGTCGATCGGCACGACCTCGTGCGAGCGGTGCTTGAGCAGCCCGGGCCGACCCGCCGCGTCGACCGCGTAGCGGACCCGGGTGCGCCAGCCGGTCGGCCCGCCGGGCAGCGCGACCACCGCGACGCCCAGCGCGTCCACCTCGGCCTCGGACAGCTTGCCCAGCCGGGTCAGCTGCTCGCGCAGCACCGCGGTCTTCCAGTCGAGTTGCGCGGGCGGCGCCACGTGCTGGAGGTCGCAGCCGCCGCAGCGACCCGGTCCGGCGTACGGGCAGGGCGGCGTGACCCGCTCCGGCGCCGGCTCGAGGATCTCCACCGCGTCGGCCCGCAGGTATCCACTGTGTACCTCGGTGACCACCGCGGTGACCCGCTCGCCGGGCAGCGCGTGCCGGACGAACACCACCTGGCCGTCGAGCCGGGCGACGCAGTGCCCGCCGTGCGCCGGCGGGCCGACGGTGAGCGTGACCCGCTCCTCCTCGCCGACCGGCTCCGGGCGCGCGTCGCTCACGTGCGGTCCGCCGACGCCGGCGCCGCCTCGTCGCCGCCGGCCGGCGCGGGCTCGGGAGTGGCGGGCACGACCGTCGGGCCGTGCTTGTGGCCGCCCCGGTTGCGGGGGCCACGCGCCGGCCCCCGGATCAGCGTGGCGTCCAGCCGGTCGAGGTTGCGGGTCTGGCTCGAGGCGAGCTGCCACGGCACGCTGGTCACCATCACGCCCGGCTCGAACAGCAGCCGGCCCTTGAGCCGCAGCGCGCTCTGGTTGTGCAGCAGGTTCTCCCACCAGTGGCCGACGACGTACTCCGGGATGAAGACCGTGACCACGTCGCGGGGCGAGTCCGTGCGGACCCGCTTGACGAAGTCGATGATCGGCCGGGTGATCTCGCGGTAGGGCGAGTCGATGACGGTCAGCGGCACCGGCACGTCGCGCCGCTCCCACTCCGCCTGGACCGCCCGGGTGTCCTTGTCGTCGACGTTGACGGTCACCGCGGTGATCGTGTCGGGGCGGGTGGCCTGGGCGTACGCGACCGCCCGCAGGGTCGGCATGTGCACCTTCGAGACCAGCACGACCGCGTGGTTGCGGGCCGGCAGCATCGGCCGCGCCTCGTCGGGCGAGAGCTCCCGCGACACCCGGTCGTAGTGCTGGCGGATGGCGAGCATCACCGCGTAGATCACCAGCATCGCGGCGATCGCGATCCAGGCGCCCAGCAGGAACTTGGTGATCAGCACGATGACCAGCACCGTGCCGGTGAGGAACGCGCCGAACGTGTTGATCGCCCGGGCCCGGTGCATCCGGCGCCGGGCCTCGGGATCCCGCTCCCGGGGCAGCAGCCGGTTCCAGTGCCGGATCATGCCGGTCTGCGACAGCGTGAACGAGACGAACACGCCCACGATGTAGAGCTGGATCAGCCGGGTCACCTCGGCCTGGAACGCGACGATGAGCACGATCGCGCAGACGGCGAGGAAGATGATGCCGTTGGAGAACGCCAGCCGGTCGCCCCGGGTGTGCAGCTGGCGGGGCAGGTAACGGTCCTGGGCGAGGATCGAGCCGAGCACCGGGAAGCCGTTGAACGCGGTGTTGGCGGCCAGGAACAGGATCAGCGCCGTGGCACCGGCGACCACGTAGAGCAGGATCGAGCCGGAGCCGAACACCGTCTCGCCGAGCTGGGTGGTGACCGTCTTCTGCACGTAGTCGCCGGCGCCCCCGACGATCTGCCGGGCCGGGTCCTCCATGAACTGCAGGTGGGTCACGCGGGACAGGTAGACGATGCCGACGAGCATGCTGACCGCCACGGTGCCGAGCAGCAGCAGCGTGGTCGCCGCGTTGCGGCTCTTGGGCGGCTTGAACGCCGGCACGCCGTTGGAGATCGCCTCGACACCGGTCAGCGCCGCCGCACCGGAGGAGAACGTCCGCAACAGCAGGAAGACCATCGCGGCGCCGGTCACGTCGTGTTCGGCCGCGATGGTCAACCCGGCGCTGGGTGCCCGGAGGTCGTCACCGAGCACGAAGATCCGGAAGAAACCGGTCAGCAGCATGCCGATGATGACGATCATGAAGCCGTACGTCGGGATCGCGAACGCCGTGCCCGACTCGCGCAGGCCGCGCAGGTTCATCGCGGTCAGCACGATCACGGCGCCGACCGCTACCGCGATCTTGTGCGTGGCCACCCACGGGACCACGGAACCGAGGTTGGCCACGCCGGAGGAGACCGACACGGCGACGGTCAGCACGTAGTCGACCAGCAGCGCGCTGGCCACGCCGATGCCGAACTTCGGCCCCAGGTTGACCGTGGCCACCTCGTAGTCGCCGCCGCCCGACGGATAGGCGTGCACGTTCTGCCGGTAGCTGGCGACCACGGTGAGCATCACGACGACCACGGCGAGTGCCACCCACGGCGAGAACACGTAGGCCGAGGCGCCCGCGATGGAGAGCGTCAGCAGGATCTCGTCGGGCGCGTACGCGACGCTGGAGAGGGCGTCGGAGGCGAACACCGGCAGGGCGATGCGCTTGGGCAGCAGCGTGTGCTGCAGCCGGTCCGACCGGAACGGTCGGCCCAGCAGCAGACGCTTCATCACCGAGGTGGGTCTGGCCACAACGGGTAAGGGTACGGCCGGCGGGAATGGGCTGCCGAGCGGTAGGCGCACACCGTTGATCTGCTGGCAAGCGGTACGGTCAATCGGCCGAAAACCGCCGTGGAAGGGGTGCCACCGTGCACGTCGTGATCATGGGCTGTGGTCGCGTCGGCTCGACGCTCGCGCACACCCTCGAGGAGCAGGGCCACTCCGTGGCCGTCGTCGACCAGAACCCGGACGCCTTCCGCCGGCTGGGCCCGGAGTTCGGCGGGATCACGGTGGCCGGCGTGGGCTTCGACCGCGACGTGCTGCGGGAGGCCGGCATCGAACGGGCCGACGCGTTCGCCGCGGTCTCCAGCGGCGACAACTCCAACATCATTTCGGCCCGGCTCGCCCGCGAGACGTTCGGTGTGACGCGCGTCGCGGCCCGGATCTACGACCAGAAGCGGGCCGAGGTGTACGAACGGCTCGGCATCCCGACGGTGGCCACGGTCCGGTGGACGGCGGACCGGATGATCCGGCACCTGATCCCCGAGGGGCACGTCGAGATCTTCCGGGACCCGACCAGCACCGTCTCGATCATCGAGGTGCCGGCGCACAAGGACTGGATCGGCCGCCTGCTGCGCTCGCTGGAGGACGCGGTCGGTGCGCGGGCGGCGTACGTGATGCGCTTCGGCATCGGCACCCTGCCCACCGCGTCGACCGTGATCCAGGAGGGTGACCAGCTGTTCATGCTGGTCACCGACGACATCGCCACGTCGGTGACCGAGGTCGCCGCCGCCGCTCCGGAAGGGGGGCACTGACCATGCGGGTCGCCATCGCCGGAGCGGGCAACGTGGGCCGCTCGATCGCCGCCGAGCTCGTCGGCAACGGCCACGAGGTGATGCTCATCGAGCGGTCGCCGAAGATGCTGCGCCCGGAGCGCGTGCCGGCCGCGGAGTGGATCCTGGCCGACGCCTGCGAGCTGGCCAGCCTTGAGGAGTCCAACGTCGCGAGCTGCGACGTGGTGGTCGCCGCCACCGGTGACGACAAGGTCAACCTCGTCGTCTCGCTGCTGGCGAAGACCGAGTTCGCGGTGCCGCGGGTGGTCGCCCGGGTCAACCGCGCCGAGAACGAGTGGCTGTTCACCGAGCAGTGGGGCGTCGACGTCGCGGTGAGCAAGCCGCGGCTGATGGCCGCGCTGGTCGAGGAGGCGGTCACGGTCGGCGACCTCGTCCGGCTGATGACGTTCCGCCAGGGCGAGGCCAACCTGGTCGAGATCACGCTGCCGCCGACCGCGCCCTACGTGGGCCTGCCGGTGCGCAACGTGCCGCTCCCCCGGGACTCGGCGCTGGTCGCGATCCTGCGGGGCCGGCGGGTGCTGGTGCCGACGCCGGACGACCCGCTGGAGGCCGGCGACGAGCTGATCTTCGTCTGCACGGCCGAGGTCGAGGACGCGGTCCGCGCGGTGATCCTGGGCCCGGACTCGGCCGACCGCAGAGCGGTCGGTTAGCTGGCAGAGCGGAGCGTCGTCCGCTGGCCTCTCAGCCGGCGGCGGCGTAGAGGACGTCACGCAGGCCGGGCAGGCGTTCCCGGTCGGCCCGCCAGACCAGCCGCAGGCTCAGCTCCGGCACGGGCAGGTCGAGCTTGGCCAGCCGGCCGGCCCGCAGGCTCTCCGCGACCGCGAAGCCCGGCAGCAGCGTCATCCCAAGCCCCTGCTCGGCCCAGGCGCGCATCACCGGCACACCCCCGACCCGCACCCGCTCCGGCGCGTCGCCCAGCGCCCGGTCGGCCGCCATCCAGAACGAGCACTCGGGCACGTTGACGAGCAGCCGCTGCCCGGCCAGGTCCGCCGGTGTCAGCCCGGTGCGGGCGGCCAGCGCGTGCCCGGGCGCCGCGACCAGCGCCAGCGGCACGGGTTCGAGGTCGACGAAGCTCAGCGGCTCGGACGGGGTGGGAAAGCCGAGCCCGCCGACGCCCGGGCCGGAATCCAGCAGCAGCGCGGCGTCGAGGCGCTGGTCGACCACGTCGGCGAGCAGCTCGGCCCGGTTGCGGTCCGCGCGCGGCTCGACCGCGAGGTCCGGCCGGCGCACGGCCAGCCGGGCGACGACACCGGGCACGTGCGAGCCGGCCAGCGTCTCCAGCGCGCCGAGGCGGATCCGTTGCGGCTCGCCCCGCACGTCGAGCCGGGCCCGCTCCGCCTGGTCCAGCAGCGTCCGGGCCCAGCCCCGCAGCCGCTCCCCCGCCGCGGTGAGCGCCATGCCCCGCGGCCCGCGGTCGAACAGGGCGACGCCGAGGGCGCCCTCCAGGGTCCGGATCTGCTGCGAGACCGACGACGGCGCGAGGCCGAGAGCGACCGCGGCGTCGGTGACGGTGTGGTGCCGGACGACGGCCTCGAACGTCCGGAGCTGCGTGAGGTCCACGGCCAGGACCAAGAGCGCGGGGCATGCGGAAATTCCGAACGCGGCGTACGGCACAGCCGGTGGAGCGGGCCGGCCCGGGGCCGCACCGTTGCCGTCGTGATCCCACCCCTGCTCACCGGCGTCTCGCTGGGCTACTTCATGGTGCTGCTGGACCTGACCGTGCTCGCCGTCGCCGAGCCCGACCTGGCGGCTTCCCTCGGCGCTTCGGTGACCGGCCTGCAGTGGGCCACCACCGGCTACACGGTCGCGTTCGCGGCGCTGCTGCTCTGCGCCGGCGCCGCGGCCGACCGGTACGGCGCGGACCGGCTGTTCCGCGGCGGTGTCGCCGGCTTCGCCCTGGCGTCGTTGCTCAGCGCCGCCGCACCCACCCTGTGGGCGCTGGTGGCGCTGCGGGCGGTGGCCGGCGTCGCCGCGGCGGCCTCGACAAGGTCGGCACGTTCGGCATCCTGCGCTACTGCCTGCCGCTGTTCCTGGAGGCGTCGCGCTGGTTCGCGCCCTGGGCGA
>NZ_JBFAIU010000083.1:0-24254 GCF_040654855.1 Asanoa sp. NPDC050611 | reverse complement strand
CGCCGGTGAGCCCGATCCGCTCGTGCAGGCTCAGATCCGCGCCGCGGGCGATGCGACGGGCGGTGTCCGTGACCCGGTGCAGCGGTGCCAGCACCGCCGGGTCGATCGAGGTCACCGCGCCCATCCCGTGTGTCTCGCCGTCGACGAACCGGAGCAGGGCGCTGGCCGAGCCGAGCGCGAAGTAGGCCGCGTCGTAGATCGCCCCGAGCACGCACAGCTCGAGCTCGCCGTGGGTGAGGTGGCCCTGCTGGACCAGCCAGGCGCTGGGCCGCACGTCGGACTTGCCGGCGGCACCGCCGGTGGCCAGGGCGGCATGCCAGGTCTCGGGCGCCAGCCGGTCCGAGGCGGTGAGCAGGTCGCCGATGCTCGGTGAGCTGCCGGACTCGGCGAACACCACCTCGCCGGCGACGAGGTAGAGGCAGTCGTCGGTGCCGATGTGCAGTGCACCGGTCGCGCCGGCGCCGGCCAGCGGGGTCAGGGCGCGCCGCGGCGAGCCCGTGCGGGGGATCCGGACGGACTTGGCCAACGCTCCTCCTGACGGCTCGATTCGTGCGGGCGTTCCGGATCTAGGGGACATGTCCCGGGCGGCGTTGGCCGCGCGAGGGTGGGTCAGCACGATGCGGTGGCGGGCTAGGCCGCGACGAGGTCGTCGGCGAGGATGCGGATGCGCCGCTGTGCGACGGCCAGGTTGCCTTCGTGGCGGTCGAGCCACACGTAGAGCAGCAACCGGCTGTCGAAGTCGGTGCGGATCATCCGCAGCAGGTGGTAGCCGCCGTGCGTGGTGATCACCACGTCTTCGACCAGGTCGTTGGGGCGCGTCGACGCGAACGGGGCGCGGTTGGTCGCCGCGTGGATGACGTCGGACGAGCCGGCGGCGGAGGCATCGGGGTCGCCGGTGGGCGCGTTGCCCGCCCACGCGAGTGCGAAGCCGGTCGTGTAGTCGACCACGCTCGCCCCGATGGCGCCAGGGATGGTCATCGCCTGCCGGAGGCAGTCGTCTATGCCGGACACACGTGCTCCTCCACCCGGGCGGAGCCTGCGCGCGTCCGCTCCGGCCAGAGGGCGCACGAGAATCCCGGGTAAACGGGTCGGGGCCGGCGGTCTCGCCGGCCATGACGATGTGCTTCCGCGAAACTACTCCGGGGCGAAGATCGTCCGCAGCAGTCTCACCCTCGGCGATCGGTCAGCAACTCTCGTCTGATCGGGTGTTGCAAATGGGGCGGAGATGGGCATGTACGGCCGCAACCGCCGATGATGACCGAACGGGCGCACCGACGATCGTGGGCGTAACCTGGCGGACACCTTGTCGTTTCCGTCCGTCCGTGCCGTCCGCATCGGAGGTTATACATGGGCAACCGCTGGGAGAACCTGGTGGTCGACGCGCGCGACCCGGCCCGGCTAGCCCGGTGGTGGGCCGAGGCGCTCAACTACCAGATCACCTACGAGAAGCCCGACGAGGTGGAGATCCGGCGGTTGCCCGACGAGCTGCCGGGGCTGGTCTTCGTGCCCGTGCCGGAGGCCAAGGAGCTCAAGAACCGGCTGCACATCGACCTGCGCCCGGACGACCAGGAGGCCGAGGTCGAACGGCTGGTCGACATGGGCGCCCGGCACGTCGACATCGGACAGTCACCCGGCGCGTCGTGGGTCGTGCTCGCCGACCCGGAGGGCAACGAGTTCTGCGTGCTGTCTCCGAAACGCTAGCGTTGACCATGTGAGCACCGGGGACGCGGAAAGATGGGTGCCCGAGCCGGCGAAGGACACCGGTGCGGGGCGCAGCCCGTACGAGCGTGACCGTGCCCGCGTCCTGCACTCCGCGGCGTTCCGCCGGCTGGCGGCGAAGACCCAGGTGCACATGGCGGGCACCGACGACTTCCTGCGCACCCGGCTCACCCATTCGCTGGAGGTCGCCCAGATCGGTCGCGAGATGGGCGCCCGGCTCGGCTGTGACCCCGACGTGGTCGACGTGGCCGGGCTCGCGCACGACCTCGGGCATCCGCCGTTCGGGCACAACGGCGAGGCCGCCCTCGACGACCTCGCCCGCGACTGCGGCGGTTTCGAGGGCAACGCGCAGACGCTGCGGGTGCTGACCCGGCTGGAGGCCAAGGTGCTCGGCGCCGGCCTCAACCTGACCCGGGCGGCGCTCGACGCGACCTGCAAATATCCGTGGCCCCGGCGGGAGGGCCGGCGCAAGTTCGGCGTCTACGCCGACGACCTGCCGGTCTTCGAGTGGCTGCGGGCGGCGGCGCCCGCGCCGGAGCGGCGTTGCCTCGAGGCGCAGGTGATGGACTGGGCCGACGACGTCGCCTACTCGGTGCACGACGTGGAGGACGGGATACACGGCGGCTACGTGCCGGTGCGCCGGCTGATCGACGACGCCGACGAGCGGGCGGCGGTCTGCCGGGCGGCGGCGGAGACCTACTCGCCGGAGCCCGCGGCGGCGCTCGCGCCCGTGCTGGACGGGCTGCTCGCCGACCCGGTGCTGGTCACGGTCGCGGACTACGACGGCAGCCATCCGGCGCAAGCGGCGCTCAAGCGGCTGACCAGCGTGCTGACCGGGCGGTTCGTGGCCGCCGCCGTGGAGGCGACCCGCGCGGCGCACGGCGGTGCCGACCTGCGCCGCTACGCCGCCGACCTGGTCGTGCCGGACGGGATCCGGGCGCAGTGCGCACTGCTCAAGGCCATCGCGCTGCGGTACGTGATGCGCCGGCCGGGCGCCCGGGGGCGCTACGAGCGCCAGCGTGCCGTGCTGACCGAGCTGGTGGCGGTGCTGACCGACCGTGCGCCGGGCGGCCTCGACCCGGCGTTCGGCGCGGCGTGGAAGGCGGCCGCCGACGACCCGGCCCGGCTGCGGGTCGTCGTCGACCAGGTGGCGTCACTGACCGACCCGGCCGCCGTCGACTGGCACTATCGCCTGACCCGCTAGTGCGCGGGTAGGTCGCGCAGCGCCAGGGCGCCGACGGCGTGGGCGCGGACGGCGAACGCGCCGGGCGTCAGCCGGACCTGTCTGGAGGGCTCCTGGTCGGAGCGGGCCCGCCCACGGCCGGCGTGCCGGCGCCGCGTGATCCGGTTGAACAGCCGCTTGCGGTCGGCGTCGGCGATCAGGTCGCGCTGGTGGTCGTGTGCGGCGGTGAGCATGAGGTCGGGGTGCTGGTACATCGCGGGGCTCCTGTCGACTTCGTCGTTCTCGATGTGTCCATCCTGTTCGGACGGGCGCGCCACGACATCGGCAGCGATTCCCTAACTTCCGGCCAGCACCCTCCTTAGCCGGCCCACCGGCGGCGTCTAGGTATACCTAGTGGGTCAGCTAGTGGGTCAGCAGGTAGAAGCGGAAGAAGGCGAAGTCGTCGATCGGGAGCACGTCGACGCCGCCGAAGCCGGCCTCGCGGGCATAGCCGCGCAGCGTGTCCGGGCGCATCACCGTGCCCGTGCCGACCGAGTCCGGGTCGGTCATGCTGTCCGGCAGGCAGATCAGCGTGCTGAAGCCGTACATCAGCCGCTCGACGTCGTCGCCGGGTGCCTCGAACGACTCGCCGACCGCCTCGTCCATCACGACCACCGGCGCGCCGGGGCGGACCGCGCCGCGCATCGCGGCCAGGACCGCCGCCGGGCGGGGCAGGTCGTGTACGCACTCGAACGCGAACGCCGCGTCGTAGTCGCCGTCGTGGGGGAGACCGCCTGCGTCGACCTCGTGGAACGTCACCCGGTCGCGCAGCCCCGCCGCCCGCGCGTTGGCGGTGGCCAGCGCCACCGAGGGCGCGTCGACGTCGAAGCCGTCCACGGTGGCCTCCGGGTACGCCCGGGCCAGCGCGATCGCCGACCAACCGCCACCGCAGCCGATGTCGGCGATCCGGGCGCCCGGCCGGCGCAGCGCGGCGTCCAGCGGCGCGACCCCAGCCAGCGCGCCCGGCAGCGCGTGCTCGAACCACGGCCGGTTGATCTCGGCCTGTGCCTCCCGCATCTCGGCGCCGAACGCCGCCCACGGCACCCCGCCGCCGTCCCGGTAGGCCGTGACCAGCGCCGGGAGCTGGACCGCGGCGGCCGCGAAGGTGCGGGCGAGCGGGGCGAGGTAGTTGAGGCTCGTGGTGTCGGTGAGCACCTCGGCCGCGGCCGGCGGCAGCGCGAACCGGCCGTCGCCGGTGGGGGTCAGGATGCCGTTCGAGGCCTGCTGCTCGAGCCACTCGTGCGCGTACCGCCGCGCGCCGCCGGCCCGGGCCACGAGCGACGCGGCGTCCGCGGGCCCACCCTCGGCCAGCGCCCGGTACCAGCCGAGCCGGTCGCCCAGGTAGACCGAGAGCAGCTCGGCCGTGCCGAGCGCGCTGCGGAACAGCCGGTCGGCGAATTCTTCGGTGGTCTGTGTCATCCGTCGGACGCTAGCCATCGCGGGGACACCACACCGCGTAAAACGCGACAGAACGTGGTTTCTGGTTGACTGTCCGCATGAGCGAGCGGGTGTTCGTGATCGTGGGTGCGTCGCTGGCCGGCGGGCGGGCCGCACAGACCCTGCGCGAGGAGGGGTTCGACGGGCGGATCGTGCTGGTCGGCGCCGAGCCGCACCTGCCCTACGAGCGGCCCCCGCTGTCCAAGGGCTACCTGCTCGGCAAGGACGAGCGGCGGAAGGCGTTCGCCCACGAGGACGGCTACTACGCCGAGCAGCGCATCGAGCTGCGGCTGGGCACCCGGGCGACCGCGATCGACCCGGGCGCGCACCAGGTGACCCTCGACGGCGGCGAGACCCTCGGCTACGACAAGCTGCTGCTGGCCACCGGTTCGTCGCCGCGGACCCTGGACCTCCCCGGCGGCGAGGGCCCGCGGATCCACTACCTGCGCACGATCGACGAGTCCGAGGCGCTCGGTGCGACCCTGCGCGCCGGCGACCCCGTCGTGGTGATCGGTGCCGGCTGGATCGGGCTGGAGGTGGCCGCCGCCGCCCGCGGCTTCGGCTGCGACGTGACCGTGGTCGAGACCGACCGGGCTCCGCTGCGGCAGGTGGTCGGCGACGACGTCGCGGCGGTGTTCCGCGCGCTGCACGAGGCGCACGGCGTGGACTTCCGGTTCGGCACGCAGGTGCGGGAGCTGGGCGGGATCGGCGACCGGGTCACCCACGCGGTGCTCGACGACAACACCGAGGTGCCGGCGTCGGCGGCGCTGATCGCGGTGGGCATCACGCCCAACGTGGAGCTGGCCCGCGCCGCGGGCCTGCGGGTCGACAACGGCGTGGAGGTCGACGCGGCGCTGCGGACCAGCGACCCCGACATCTACGCCTGCGGCGACGTGGCGTCGGCCTACCACCCGCTGTTCCACCAGCACATCCGCGTCGAGCACTGGGCCAACGCGCTCAACGGCGGGCCCGCGGCGGCCCGCTCGATGCTCGGCCAGGACGTCTCGTACGACCGCCTGCCCTATTTCTTCACCGACCAGTACGACCTCGGCATGGAGCTGGCCGGCTGGTTCCCGCGCGGCGGGTTCGACCGGGTGGTGTTCCGCGGCGATCCGTCCATCGTGGATGGCAAGGCGCCGGAGTTCACCGTGTTCTGGACCCGGCACGGGCACGTGGTGGCCGGGATGAACGTCAACGTTTGGGACGTACAGGACGATATCCAGAAACTCGTGCGGGCCGGCTACAGCGGCAAGGATGTCGACCTGGACCGCCTCGCGGACCCCAGCGTGCCCCTCGGGACGCTTCTGGCGGGATAGCACGCCGGATTCACTGATCGCCCGCGCCTGCTTCGCCCTGTTGGCGATGCTGAAACTCGGTAGAGCCGAGGAGCGAGCGATGGCAATCAACCAGTCGACCGCGGCCGCGGTCAACTCCGTGCGGGGTCCCGCGAGCGAACCGGTCAACCTGACCGTCAACGGTTCGGGTCACGCGATCGAACTCGAACCACGCGTCAGCCTGCTCGACGCGTTGCGCGAGCACCTCGATCTCACCGGGACGAAGAAGGGGTGCGATCAAGGCACCTGCGGGGCGTGCACGGTGTGGATGGACGGGCGCCGGGTGCTGTCGTGCCTGACGATGGCGTACTCGTGCGAGGGCCACGAGGTGACGACCATCGAGGGCGTCGCGCAGGACGGCGAGCTGCACCCCATGCAACAGGCGTTCGTCGACCACGACGCCTTCCAGTGCGGCTTCTGCACGCCCGGCCAGATCATGTCGGCGATCGCCCTGCTCCGCGAGGGCAACGCCGGCACCGACGAGGAGATCGCCGAGCACATGAGCGGCAACCTGTGCCGGTGCGCGGCGTACCCGAACATCCACGCGGCGATCCGTGAGGTGCGCGACGCGGACGACGGAGGTCGATGACCATGCGACCGGTGAGCTTCTTCCGGGCCAGTTCGATCGACGACGCGGTGGCCGCGGTCAGCGGGCATCCCGACAGCGCGTTCCTGGCCGGCGGCACCACCGAGATCGACCTGCTGCGGCTCGGCGTGGTCCAGCCCAGCCTGCTGGTCGACGTCAACGACCTGCCGTTGACCTATCTCGAGGACACCGACGACGGCGGTGTACGGATCGGCGCGATGGCGCGGATGACCGACGTCGCGCGGGCGCCGCGCATCGTCGAGCGCTATCCCGGCATGTCGCAGGCGCTGCTGCTGGGCGCCTCCGAGCAGCTGCGCAACATGGCCTCGATGGGCGGCAACATGTGCCAGCGCACGCGCTGCTCGTACTTCCGCGACCCGACCTCGGCCTGCAACAAGCGCGAGCCGGGCAGCGGTTGTGCGGCGCTCACGGGCGTCAACCGGGGCCACGCGATCCTCGGCACCTCGGAGCAGTGCATCGCCACCCATCCGTCCGACGTGGCGGTGGCCCTGGTCGCGCTCGACGCCGTCGTGCGCACGATCGGACCGGACGGCACGCGGTCGGTCCCGGTCGAGGACTTCTTCCTGCGGCCGGAGGACACGCCCAATGTGGAGCACCCGCTCGCGCACGGCGAGCTGATCGTCGCGATCGACGTGCCGGACCTGCCGCTCGCGCGCACGTCCCGCTACGTCAAGCACCGCGACCGGGCGTCGTACGAGTTCGCGCTCGTCTCGGTCTTCTCCGCGATGCGGGTCGACGACGCGGGCAACGTCGCGGAGCTGCGCCTGGCCCTCGGCGGGGTCGGCACCGTGCCGTGGCGCGCGCACCGGGCCGAGCAGTCGCTGATCGGCCGGCCGGCGACGCCGGAGAACTTCGCGGCGGCCGCCGACGCGGAGCTGGCCGACGCGCGGACCACGCCGATGAACGAGTTCAAGGTGGCGTTCGCCAAGCGGGCGATCGTCCGGGAACTGAGCGAGGTGACGTCATGAGTCCGGTGCTCGGGAAGCCGGTGAACCGTGTCGACGGGCCGGACAAGGTCACCGGGACCGGTCGCTACACCGGCGACATCGTCCTGCCCGGGCTCGCGCACGCCATGATCGTGCGCTCCGCGGTGGCCAACGGCCGGGTCCTGTCGATCGACACGTCGCTGGCCGAGGCGGCCGGCGGCGTGCTGGGCATCATGACCCACGAGAACACGCCGAAGGTGGCCGCCCAGCCGAAGCTGGTTCCCTCTCTCGCCGGGCAGCCCGCCCCCGGCGAGAGCTTCTTCCCCATGCAGGACGACCAGGTCCACTACTGGGGTCAGCCGGTCGCGGTGGTGGTCGCCGAGACGCTGGAGGACGCCGCGTACGCGGCGGCGCTGCTCGACGTCACGTACGAGCCCGGTGTCCCGGTCGCCACGATCGAGGACGGGCGCAACGCCGCGTACGAGGCGAAGATGATCTTCGGTGGGTTGATGCCGGCGCGTGACGAGCGGGGTGACGTGGACTCCGCACTCGCGGACGCCGAGGTGAAGCTCGACCTCACCTACCACTACGCGGCGAACCACCACAACCCGATCGAGCCCGCCGTCACGACGGCGCAGTGGGACGGCGACCGGCTCACGCTCTACGACTCGACGATGGGCGTACGCGCGACCCAGCTCACCGTGGCGCAGCTGCTCGGCATGCCGCTCAGCGACGTCCGCGTGATCACGCACTTCGTCGGCGGCGCGTTCGGCTCCAAGGCGATGGTCTGGCCGCACGTGACGCTCGCGGCGATGGCGGCCCGGTTCGTCGGCCGCCCGGTGCGGCTCGCGCTGACCCGCGCGCAGAGCTTCACCTCGATGGGCCTGCGCGAGGAGCAGGAACAGCGGATGCGGGTCGCGGCCCGCCGCGACGGGCAGGTAACCGGCATCAAGCACGAGAAGCTCTCCGTCACGTCGCCGTTCGACGACTGGGCGGAGCCCGCGACCGGCAGCTCGTCGCAGGTGTACGGGCCGGAGAACTATCTCGGCACGCACCACCTGATCCGCGGCAACACGATGACGCCGACGTTCACCCGCGCGCCGGGGGAGTCCTTCGGCTCGTTCACGCTCGAATGCACGATGGACGCCCTCGCGTACGAGCTGGGCATGGATCCCGTCGAGTTGCGGATCATGAACCATCCGCCGGTCGACCCGCACGGCAACGCGTGGTCGAGCGACGGCCTGGCGGACTGCCTGCGCTCGGGCGCCGACCGGTTCGGGTGGGCCGAGCGCGACATGACGCCCGGCACGCGCCGTGACGGGAACTGGCTGATCGGAACGGGCGTCGCCGCCGCCGGGTACCCGGTCGCGTTCTTCATGCCGGTCCAGCACGCCCGCGCCCGGATCTTCCACGACGGCAGCGTGATCATCCAGACCAGCACCCAGGAGTTCGGCACCGGCGTCGCCACCGCGATGTCCCAGGTGGCCGCCGACGGGCTCGGCGTCGACATGGACGTCGTCCGGTTCGAGCTCGGCGACACCGACCTCCCGAACACCACCTCCGCGGTGGGTTCGATGGGCGCCACGATGGTGTCCTCCGCCGTGCACAACGCGGCCACGACGCTGCGCAACGACCTGATCGCGCTGGCCGTCAACGACGACGCGTCGCCGCTGCACGGGCTCTCACCCAGCTCCGTTCGGGTGGGCGACGGCCGCATGACGTCCACACTGGACCCGTCAATCAGCGAGTCGTACGCCGACGCCCTGCAGCGCAACCGCCTGCTCGACATGGAGGCGTTGGGCAGCTGGACGCCGCCGCCGTTCGACACACCGCACGGGCTGTTGACCTTCGGCGCCCAGTTCGCCGAGGTGGCAGTGGACAAGGACCTCGGGCTCGTCCGGGTGCGCCGGATGCTCGGCGTCTTCGCGCCCGGCCGGGTGCTGAACCCCAAGCTGGCACGCAGCCAGCTCATGGGCGGCATGTTGTGGGGGATGCAGCAGGCCATCCACGAGGGCAACCGGATCGACCGCCAGTCGGGGCGGTGGGCGCTCAACAGCCTCGGTGAGTACCTCGTCGCGGTGCACGCCGACGTCCCCGAGATCGAGGCGGACTTCGTGGAGGTCGAGGACGACGTCGTCGGCCCGCTCGGCGTCAAGGGCGTCGGCGAGGTGGGTCAGGTGGGTGCGGCGGCCGCGGTCGCCAACGCGGTCTTCCACGCCACCGGGCACCGGTTCACCGAGCTGCCGCTGACTCCCGAACTGGTGATGAGTGGCCTCCCCGGCTGAGGCGACCACCGCGTTACCGGAGCGGCCGGTCATCAGCACGCCGTCGGCGCAGCTGCAACCGGCCGTCCGGACCGCACTGGCGCGGAGCATCGCCCGCCAGCCGTGGCTGGGCCTGGCCGGTCTGCTGCTGGTGGTGCCGGTCGCGGTGGTGCTGGCGTTCGCGCTCGACGGCCCGGCCCGGTCGCTGGTGGTGATCGGGCCGCTGGTCACGTTCTCGCTCGTGCCGACCGCGATCGTGGCGTTCTGGTGGAACGACTGGCCGGGCACCGCGCTCGTGCCGCGCTGGCTGTCCGGCTGGCTGAACACCGTGTTCATCCTGGCCGCGGGCGTCGGGCTGACGTTCCTCGGCCAGCTGATAGCCGGCGGCGTCGACCCGCGCGGGGTGTTCGACCCGAACCCGGGTCCCGGCCACCTGCCGACGTTCCCGGCGACGCTGCCGCTCGCGGGCGCCGCGTTCACCGCGATGCTGCAGTTCACCCTGGTGAACGAGGGGTGGCCGCTGCGGAAGCTGCCCCGGGTGCCGGCGGGGTTGCTGGCCGGCGTGCTGGCGTGGGGCGTGGCGCTGCTCATCTACTACTTCGTCGCGGACGTGCGGCCGCCGGCGTCGACCGGCCTGCACACGCAGACGGGCCCGATGTCCGGCGCGTCCCTGGGCGCGCTGCTGGTCACGGTCGGTGCCTGGCAGACGTGGCTGTACGTGACCTGGCGGGGCTGGCCGTTCAACCTCGTCAGGCGGCGCTGGCTGCGGCTGCTGCTGGCCAACGGGACGGTGGCGGCCGGCGGCTGGGCCACGTACACCCTGATCCAGCTGGCGGTCTCACCCGGGAAGATCATCGCCGGTGCGGCGGCGGTCATCGCGGCCGGGCTGGTCGTGTCGATGCTGTTCGAGAACGCGGTGCGCCCGCACATCACGGCGGTGATGGACAAGTGGTTGTCGGTGACCACGGTGGCCGCGTTGGCGGTGGTGCTCTACGTGGTGCTGACGGCCTACGCGCGGACCGTCGACTTCGGCCGGCTGGAGCCGAGCGAGTTCGTGGTGCACGGCTGCCTCAACGCGCTGGCGTTCTCGGTGATCATGCACGTCGCCGTCGGCCGGCGGTGGCCGTTCGCCCGCGACCTACCCTGAGGTCATGGAGTTCGAGGAGCTGATCGCGGCGGCCCTGGCGGTCGTCGCCCCGCGCCGGCTGCAGGGCCGGCTGGTCGGCGACGTGGGCGCGGCGCTGGTCACGGCGGACGGCAACCGCTACGTCGGCGTCTCCATCGACACGGCGTGCGGGACGGGCTTCTGCGCGGAGGCGAGCGCGATCGCCGCGATGGTCACGGCGGGCGAGGAGCACATCGAGCGGATCGTGGCGGTCTGGCGCGACGAGCGCGACGACCGGATCTACGTGCTGCCACCCTGCGGCCGGTGCCGCGAGTTCGTCCGGCAGCTGCACCCGGCCAACCTGGACACCGAGGTGGTGCTGGGCGCCCAGCGCTGGTCGCCGCTGCGCGACCTGCTGCCGGACCACGAGTGGCCGGAGCCCGTCACGTAAGGGGCCGCTCCCGCTTGGGCAGCTTGGCGACCACGGCGTCGTAGGAGGCGTCGATCGCCTCGAGGATCTCGTCGTCGGGGATCCGGTTGCCGACGATAAGGGTGTTCCAGCCGGACCGTCCGATGTAGGCCATCACCCGGGCGTCGTCGGGATAGCGGGTCAGCCACTCGTCGGCCATCTCCCGGTTGGCGCCGCACTTGAGCCCGACCGTCGGCGGTGGCCCGGCGCCGAGGAACGCGAAGATCTTGCTGCCGACCTTGGCGACCTGGTCGCCCTCCCACGGCTCGTCGGGCCACGCACCCGGCTTGGCCAGGCAGTAGGCGAGCAGCTCGTCGCGGGTCATGACGTCACCTTAGATCCCCGCGACGCCCACGGCAGCGAGCCGGCGACGACGGCGCGCGGCCCGGCGCCGAGCCCAGGGTCAGCGGCTCACCGCGGTCGCGTGCTCCACGCGGGACAGCTTCTCCGGGTTGCGCACCGCGTAGAGGCCCGTGATCAGGCCGTCGTCCAGCCGGACCGCCACGACGCCGTCGAGCTCGCCGTCGATGCGGAAGACCAGGGCCGGGCCGCCGTTGATCTGGGCCAGCTCGACCGACGCCGCGCCCGCGAGGCGGCGCACGCCGTGCCCGAGCAGGCGGGCCACGTTGGCCGCGCCGACGATCGGGTGTGCGACGGCCTGCCTGATCCCGCCGCCGTCGCCGAGCAGGACGACGTCCGGCGCGAGCTGGTCCAGCAGCCCCTGCAGGTCGCCGGTCTCGACCGCCCGGCGGAAGGCCTCCAGGGCGCGGCCCGTGTCGGCGGCGGAGACCGCACCGCGCGGCCGGCGGGCGGCCACGTGGGATCGGGCGCGGTGGGCGATCTGGCGTACGGCCGCGGGTGTCTTGTCGACGGCCTCGGCGATCTCGTCGTAGTCCAGGTCGAACACCTCGCGGAGCACGAACACCGCCCGCTCGGTCGGGGTCAGGGTCTCCAGGACGAGCAGCATCGCCATCGAGACGCTTTCGGCCAGCTCGACGTCCTCGGCCACGTCGGGCGCGGTCAGCAGCGGCTCGGGCAGCCAGGTGCCGACGTAGGACTCCTTGCGCCGGCGCAGCGTGCGCAGCCGGCTCAACGCCTGACGGGTGGTGATCCGGACCAGGTACGCACGCCGGTCGCGCACGGCGTCGAGGTCCACGGCCGTCCAGCGCAGCCAGGTCTCCTGCAGGACGTCCTCGGCGTCGGCGGCCGAGCCGAGCAGCTCGTAGGCGACCGTGAAGAGGAGGTTGCGGTGGGCGACGAACGTTTCCGTGGCGGGGTCCATGCACATCTGACGCCGGCGGCCGCCCTCGTGTGACGGTGTCGCTCGCCACAGCGGCGGGCCGTCACGGGCGGCGGGTCGCCGGCATCTCGTGTTCGTCACCGCACGAGATAGGAGTGGTCATGGAACCCCGTATCAACCTCTTCGAGACACCGACCGGCGCGAAGGTCGCCAAGCGGTTCTACAACACCGCGCTCGCCCTGGACGGCTCGACGCTGCCGAAGGCCGTCCGGCACCTGGTCGAGCTGCGGGTCAGCCAGATCAACGGCTGCGGGCTCTGCGTCGACATGCATTCCAAGGACGCCGCGGCCGACGGCGAGACCGCGGTGCGGCTGGCCCTGGTCGCGGCCTGGCGCGAGACCACCGTCTACACGGCGGCGGAGCGGGCGGCGCTGGCGCTGGCCGAGGAGGCGACCCGGCTGGCCGACCTGCACGGCGGCGTCTCCGACGAGACCTGGGCGGCGGTGCGCGAGCACTACGACGACGACGAGGTCGCCACGCTGCTCTGCGTGGTCAGCATGGTCAACGCGGCCAACCGCATGAACGTGGTGGCGCGCGTGCAGGGCGGCTCGTACGAGCCGGGCATGCTCGCCTCGCTCGACCTCTGACCCGGTCGCGCTCCGGCCCGGCCCCGCGATCACGGGGGTCGGGCCGGTGCCGTCTACGGATCGTGGCCGTCAGGACACCGACCGCTGCGGAAACGGGGCGATCGGAAACGTATTCGTAACGGGCTCTTGACCCCCGCGACGATCACGGCGCAGACTCCCGGAAACGTTTACAGCTACCGGGTGGAGGTGCAGGGCGTGGGTCGTAAACGTTTACAGGAGGCCACCGACGGGCGGCCGACGGTGCACACCGTCGCCGCGCGCGCCGGTGTCTCCATCGCGTCCGCGTCGCGGGTCCTCAACGGTGTCGGCGGCAGCCCGGAGACCGTGCGGAAGGTGCGCGCCGCGGCCGCCGAGGTCGGCTACGTGCCCAACGCGATCGCCCGCTCGCTGCAGTCCCAGCGCACCGAACTGGTCGCGCTCGCCGTCGAGGACATCGGCAACCCGGTGTACGTCGAGATGATGCGCGCCATCGAGGCCGTGGTCGCCGGATCCGGCCGGCAACTGCTCGTGCACGCCACCGGCGGCCGGATCGACAACGAGACCGCGCTGCTGCGCCGGCTCGCCCACCGCTACGTCGACGGGATGATCATTTCGCCGATCCGGGTCACCGCCGACCACCTGGCCGCCGTCACCGACAGCCCGGTGCCGGTCGTCGTCGTCGGCCAGCTCGCCGAGGACGCACCGGTCGACAACGTCCGCACCGACTCGCGCAGCGGTATCGCGCTGGCGGTCGACCATCTCCTGGCCACCGGGCGGCGCCGGATCGGTTTCGTCAACGGCCCCCTCGACACGGTCCCCGGCGCCGCGCGTGACGCCGGCTTCCGCGCCGCGCTGGCCGCGCACGGCATCCCGCTCGACGAGAACCTGGTCGAGGTCGGCGACTTCCAGTACGCCGCCGGCCGGGAGGCCACGCAACGGCTGCTCGACCGGGTCGAGCCGGACGCCCTGGTCTGCGCCAACGACCTGATCGCGGCCGGCGCGCTGCACACGCTGCTGGCGCGCGGGCGGCGGGTGCCGACCGACGTCGCGCTGGTCGGCATGGACGACACCGAACTGGCCCGGATGATGTTTCCCCAGCTCTCCAGCGTCTCGCTCGGCTCGGCCGAGCGTGGTCGCCGGGCCGCGGAGCTGCTGCTGCAGCGCATCGACGACCCGAGCCTGCCGCCGCGCCGCGCGCAGGTCGCACCCAGCCTCGTGGTGCGGGCGTCCTCCGAGCGCACCGTGACCGCACGCGCGGAGGTGACGGCATGACCGTGCTGGACGAGCGACCCGACGTCGAGCGGGCCGGCCGGCCGCGGCGCGGCTCCCGCGCCCGCGCCGACCGCACCACCATCTACCTGCTCCTGCTGCCGTCGCTGCTGCCGGTGCTCGTGCTCTCTGTCTTCCCGCTGCTGCGCGGCATCTACCTCGGCTTCACCGACGCCCGCGCTGGCCGGAACGTGGACGCCAACTTCACGGGGCTGGACAACTACAAAGAGCTGCTCACCGACGACCTGTTCTGGAACTCGTTCAAGATCGGTCTGCTGTGGGCGTTCGGCGTGACCGTGCTCCAGTTCGTCCTCGCCCTCGGGCTCGCGCTGCTGCTCAACCAGCAACTGCGCTTCCGTGGCGTCGCGCGGGTGCTCGCGGTCGTGCCGTGGGCGATGCCGCCGGTGGTGGTCGGCATCCTCTGGAAGCTCGTCTACCACCCGGACGCCGGGCTGCTCAACGAGTTCCTGCACCGGGTCGGCGCCGACGGGCTGCGCACCAACTGGCTCGGCGACTTCAGCACCGCGCTGCCGGCCGTGATCATCGTCGGCGTCTGGGCGGGCATGCCGCAGACGACCGTCGTGCTGCTCGCCGGCCTGCAGGGCGTCGCCCGCGAGCTGCACGAGGCGGCCGCCGTCGACGGCGCGAGCGCCTGGCGCCGGTTCCGGCACGTGACGTTGCCGGGGCTGATGCCGGTGATCGTGGCGATCACGTCGCTGGACTTCATCTGGAACTTCAACTCGTTCGGGCTGGTCTACGTGCTCACTGCGGGCGGGCCGGGTGGCAAGACCATGCTGCCGATGCTCTTCGCGTACGAGGAGGCGTTCCGCTACGGCAACTACGGATACGCCGCCGCCCTCGGCAACGTCATGGTCGTGATCATCGTGGCGCTCCTCGCCGTCTATCTCCGTCGCCGGCTGAGGGAGGCGAACTGACATGCTCGGCAAACCGAGCCGCACCGGTCGGGTCCTGCAGTACCTGGCCCTCGCCGGTTACCTGGTCTTCCTCGGGTTCCCGCTCGTCTGGCTGCTGTCGACGGCGTTCAAGCCGCCGCGCGAGCTGGTGCAGCTGCACCCGGCCCTGATTCCCAGCAACCCCACGACGCAGAACTTCGTGCAGGCGTTCACCGAGCAGGAGCTGGGCCGGGCGGCGTGGAACAGCCTCCAGGTCTCGCTCGCCTCGGCGGTGCTGACCGTGCTGGTCGCGATGCCGGCCTCGTACGCGCTGGCCCGGTTCAAGTCCAAGCTCGGCACCGTCGCGCTCGGCTGGGTGCTGCTCTCGCAGCTGTTCCCGTTCGTGCTGCTGATCATCCCGATCTTCCTGGTGCTGCGGCAGGCCGGCCTGGCCAACTCGCACGCCGGCCTGGTGCTGATCTACGTGGTCTGGGCGCTGCCGTTCGCGCTCTGGATGCTGCAGGGCTTCGTCCGCAACATCCCGCGCGAGCTGGAGGAGGCGGCGTCGGTCGACGGCGCGGGCCGGCTGCAGGTGCTGCGCCGCGTGGTCTTCCCGCTGCTGGCGCCCGGCCTGGTGGCCACCGCGCTGTTCGCGTTCATCTCCGCGTGGAACGAGTTCTTCTTCGCCCTGGTGCTCATCAAGACACCGGAGCTGCAGACACTGCCGGTCGCGCTGGCCCGCTTCGTCGGCATCGAGGGCACCGCCCGACTCGGGCCGCTGGCGGCGGGTTCGCTGCTGGCCACGCTGCCCAGCCTGATCTTTTTCGCGTTCATGCAACGCCGGCTCTCGTCCGGGTCGCTCGCCGGCGCGGTCAAGGGCTGAGCTGATCCAGCTCTCCATCCCCAAGGAGGTAAACCCCAGATGATCCCCAAACGGTTCCGTCGACTGGCCGCGGCCGCCGCGGTCGCGGTCGTGGGTCTCGGCGCGCTCGCCGCGTGCGGTGACGGCGGCGACGACGAGGCCACGGCCGGTCCGGTCAAGCTGCGTTTCCTCAGCCTGGCCTGGCAGAAGGAGTCGCTGCAGGCCAACAAGGACCTCGTGGCGAAGTGGAACGCCGAGCACCCCGACATCCAGGTCGAGTACGTCCAGGGTGACTGGAACTCGGTCCACGACCAGCTGCTCACCTCGTTCGAGGGCGGCGACGCCGCGGACATCGTGCACTACGAGGCCTCGGCGATCGGCGAGTTCAGCAAGCAGGGCTACCTGGCCGACCTCAAGGACCTGATCCCCGGCGACCTCAAGAGCCAGATCGACCAGGGCGTCTGGGACACCGCCACGTTCGACGGCCAGGTCGCCGGCGTGCCGTTCCTGCTGGAGTCGCAGGTCGTCATCGCCAACAAGAAGCTGCTCGACGCCGCCGGTGTCGCGGTGCCGCCGGCCGACGGCGGCTGGACCTGGGACGAGTTCCAGGCCAACGCGCAGAAGCTCACCAAGCCGGGCCAGTTCGGCGTGGCCTGGGCGCTGAAGTCGCCCACCAACCGGGTGCTGAACCTGGCGCTCAACTACGACGGCAAGTTCTTCTACACCGACGGCGGCAAGACCGAGGTCAAGATCGGTGACGCGGAGAAGGAGGTGCCGAAGCGGATCCACGACATGATCTACACGACGAAGACCGCATCGCCCGAGGCGCTCGGCATGAGCGGCGCCGACACGCTGCCGGGCTTCTTCGGCGGCAAGTACGCGATGCTGCCCGGCTCGGTCTCGCTGCGCCAGCAGATGGTCGAGCAGGCGCCCGCCGGGTTCGAGTGGGTGACTCTGCCGCCGGTGAAGGGCCTGTCGAGCAAGCAGGCGGCCAACCCGCAGACGCTGTCGATCTCGGCCGACTCCAAGCACAAGGAGCAGGCCGCGCAGTTCATCGCGTACTTCCTCAACCCGACCAACATGGCCGCGCTGGCCAAGGGTGACTGGCTGGTGCCGACCGGCAAGCAGGCCAACGAGGAACTCGTCAAGCTCACCAAGGGCGAGCAGGGCTGGGACGTGGCCGCGGACAGCGCGGCCGACCTGACCGTCGCACCGTTCCAGATGGCCGACGGCTACCCGGAGTGGAAGACCAAGTACGCCACACCGGCCCTCCAGCAGTACTTCGCCAACAAGATCACCTTGGACCAGCTCGCGAGCCAGCTGGTTGACGGTGGCAAGCAGGTTCTGAGGTAACAATGTCACTCTTGCTCGACACATCGGTCGGTTGTCTGGTCGGTGCCGCGGTCGGGGACGCCCTGGGCGGCGCCACCGAGACGGCGCTGCCGGAGCAGATCCGAGCCCGGTTCGGTGGCTGGGTCGAGGGGATCGTGCCCCCGTACCACGCCGATTGGGCCACCGCGCGGCCATTGGCGCCGTACCACAAGGGCGACGGGCACATCACCGACGACACGCTGATGACCCATGCCCTGGTACGCGCGTACGCGGCCAAGCGGGACCACCTCGACGCGTACGACGTGGCGGAACTGCTGGTCCCCGACCTGATCGAGCGGGTGGTGCACATCCCCGACCTGGAGCGGGACGGGGTGACCTTCCACCGCCTCGCGGCCGCCGAGCGGTGGCTGGTCACCCGCCTGCACCACGCCCACGCGGACCCGCGCGAGGCCGGGGTCGGCAACATCGTGAACTGTGGTGCGGCCATGTACATGGCACCGGTCGGCATCGTCAACGCGGGCGACCCGGCCGGGGCGTACGCCGAGGCGGTCGAGCTGACCGGGGCGCACCAGCAGAGCTACGGCCGGGAGGCGGCGGCGGTCTTCGCGGCCGCCGTCGCCGCGGCCGCGACACCGGGCGCGAGCGTCGAGGACGTGGTCACCGCGGCGCTCGACCTGGCCCGCGACGGCACCCGGGGTGCGATCGACGCGGTGGTCAAGGAGGCCCGGGGCCACGACGACTGGCGGGCCGCGATTCCCGCGCTGCGGGGCGCGGTGGCGCCGTTCGACACGGTGGGCGAGGACTACCGCAACCCGGGCCTGGGCGCGCGGCGGCCCAGCCGGCTGCACGCCATCGAGGAGCTGCCGGTCGCGATCGGCATGCTCGTCGTGGCCCGCGGCGCGTTCCGCGCGGCGGTGCTGGGCGCGGTCAACTACGGGCGCGACGCGGACTCCACCGCGACCATGGCCGGGGCGATCGCGGGTGCGCTCGGCGGTGCCGACGCCGTACCCGCGGAATGGTCTTCCGCCGTCGGCAACGCGTCGAAGACCGACCTCGTGGCACCGGCGGCCGAGCTCGCCACCGTGGCCACCGAGATCTTCGAGCGGGACCGGGCCCGGTTCGCGCGGCGGGCCGAGCGGTTCACTGAACTGGCCGGGGGAGCGGCCCGGTGAGGATCACCTGGGTGCAGCCCGAGGACCTGCTGCCGCACGAGCTGGCCGCCAGTCGCGACGAGGGGCGCGATGTGTCGGCGCTCGAGCGGCGGTGGGTGGCCGCGGGCGGCTCGCTCGTGGCTCCGGTCAGCGGGGCGTCGCCATCGCCGGCGTCGCCGGCCCTGCGTGCGCTGGCGGTGGAGTTGTTGGACGCCGCCGACGCGTTGCCGGCGGCTTCCTGGTCCGACGACCCGCCCGAGATCCGGGCGACGCTGCCGACCATCGCGACGCACGACCGGCTGCATGGTGCCTGGCTCGGGCGGGCCGTCGGCTGCCTGCTCGGCAAGCCGGTGGAGAAGATCCCGCGGGAGGGGATCCGGGAGATCCTGACCGCGACCGGTCGCTGGCCGCTGCGGGACTGGTTCACCGCCAAGGGGCTGCCGTCGGAGGTCGCCGCGCGGTGGCCGTGGAACCGGCGCAGCGCGCCGACCAGCCTCGCCGAGAACATCCACGGCATGCCCGAGGACGACGACCTCAACTACGCGCTGCTGGCGCTGCGCGTGCTCGAGACGCACGGGCGCGACTTCACCAGCGCCGACGTGGCGCAGGCGTGGCTCGACTGGCTGCCGGCCGGCCGGGTCTTCACCGCCGAGCGCGTGGCGTACCGCAACCTGCTGCTCGGCTACGCGCCGCCGGAGAGCGCCCGCCGGCACAACCCGTTCCGCGAGTGGATCGGGGCGCAGATCCGCACCGACGTGTACGGCTGGGTCAACCCCGGCCGGCCCGACCGCGCCGCCGAGCTGGCCCGGCGGGACGCCACCGTCAGCCATGTCGGCGGCGGCGTGCACGGCGCGATGTGGGCCGCGGCCCTGGCCGCCGCCGCGCCGGTGTCGTCCGATGTGGACGAGGTGCTCGACGCGGCCGAGGCGGTGCTGCCGCCCGGCCGCTTCGCCACCGCCGTGCGGGAGGCGCGGGCGCTGGCCGCGGGCGCCGACGACTGGGAGAGCGTGGTCGACGAGCTGTACGCCCGACACGGCCACCTGCACTGGGTGCACGTGCGCAACAACGCCGCCATGGTGGCCGCCGCGCTGGCGTACGGCCGGGGCGACCTCGAACGGTCCATCTGCGCGGTGGTCAGCGGCGGGTGGGACACCGACTCGACCGGCGCCACCGTCGGCGCGGTCACGGGTGCGCTGGCCGGCGCCGCGGCCCTGCCCGAGCGCTGGGTCGCACCACTGCACAACCGGCTGTCCAGCAGCATCGCCGGCTTCGACGGGATCGGCTTCGACGAGCTGGCCAAACGGACCCTGGAGGTGGCGGCATGACAGCGCGCGTCGTCGTGGTCGGCAGCACCAACCTCGACCTGGTCGTGACGACCGCGCAGCTGCCGCGGCCGGGCGAGACCGTGCTGGGCGAGCGGTTCCGCACGGTGCCCGGTGGCAAGGGCGCCAACCAGGCGGTCGCGGCGGCCCGGGCCGGTGCCGCCTGCGAGTTCGTGGGCGCGGTCGGTTCCGACGAGTTCGCCGGGTTGCTGCGGGAGAGCCTGATCGCAGCCGGCGTCGGCGTGCGCGGGCTGCGCACCGTCCCCGGCCCGTCGGGCGTGGCGCTGATCGCCGTCGACCGGGACGCCGAGAACTTCATCGTGGTCGCGCCCGGCGCGAACGCGGCACTGACCGAGCTGGACGCCGACGACCGGGCCGCGATCGCGGCGGCGGACGTCCTGCTGCTGCAGCTCGAGGTGCCGCTGTCCACTGTGGTGGCGGCGGCCGGGTGCGCCCGCGCGGCGGGCACGACCGTCGTGCTCAACGCCGCGCCGGCCGCCACCCTGCCGGATGAGCTGCTCGACCTGGTCGACGTGCTGGTGGTCAACGAACACGAGGCGGAGGTCGTCGCCGGGGGCGCCCTCGACGCGCTGCTGAAGCTGGTGCCCCGGGCCGTGCTGACGCTGGGCGCGCGCGGCGCCGCCTACGCCGACCGCGACGGGCTGCGGCTGTCGGTGCCGGCGCCGCGGATCGACGCCGTGGACACCACGGCGGCCGGTGACGCGTTCACCGGTGCGCTGGCGGTCGGCTGGGCAGAGCGCGGCGGCGCGGACATCGAGGCGAGCCTGCGCTGGGCCTGTGCCGCCGGCGCCGCGTGCGCCCAGCGCCCCGGCGCCTCCTCCGCTCTGCCCGACCGGGCCACCATCGACGCCCTGCACGACGCGACATACCGAGGAACACCGTGAGCTTCAACCCGTACGTCCCGCGCCCGATCGACCTGCCGACGGACGTGCCGCTGTCGCAGCACGCCTCGCTGGTCGACCTGGACGAGGCGAAGATCTTCGCCGCGCCGGACGACCCGGCCGACTGGCCCGCCTGGCGCGCGCGGCTGGCCGCGTGGCGGGCCGACGCGCGGGCCCGGCTCGGCTACACCGGCGCACACTACGACGAGGTCGCCGGCGACTGCTTCACCGTCTGCCTGGCGTGGCTGTGGGACGAGACGCTCTACGACCACGACCGGGGCGTGTTCACCGTCGACGCGTTCCTCGACGCGGCCGGGCGGGACTTCGGCGGCTTCGACGGGGTGGTGCTCTGGCACGCGTACCCGGTGATCGGTCTCGACGACCGCAACCAGTTCGACTGGTACCGCGACGTACCCGAGCTGCCCGAGGTCGTGCGGGCGTTCCAGGACCGCGGTGTCCGGGTGTTCGTCGACTACAACCCGTGGGACACCGGCACGCGCCGCTCGCCCGGCACCGACGCGGCGGAGGTCGCCGAGCTGGCCGCCAAGCTCGGCGTCGACGGCGTCTTCCTGGACACGCTCAAGGAGGGCGCCGGCGCGCTGCGCGCCGCGCTCGACGAGGTGCGTCCCGGGCTGGTGCTGGAGGGTGAGAGCCGGGTCCCGCTGGCCCGGATCGAGGACCACGCGATGTCGTGGGCGCAGTGGTTCGCCGACTCCACCGTGCCTGGAGTACTGCGGGCAAAGTACTTCGAGCGCCGGCACATGTTGCACCACACCCGCCGCTGGCACCGCGACCACCTCGACGAGCTGCACTCCGCCTGGCTCAATGGCGTCGGCGTGCTGGTCTGGGAGAGCGTCTTCGGCGTCTGGGTCGGCTGGAACGCGCGGGACCGCGCCGTGCTGCGGGCGATGCGCCGCGTGCAGGCCAGCCACGCGGCGTGGTTGCGGTCCGAGGACTGGGAGCCGCTGGCCGACCATCCCGGCACCGGTCAGGTGTACGCCTCGAGGTGGACGCACGACGACGCTCCGTTGTGGACGGTGGTGAACCGGGGCGGCGACCACGACGGGCCGTGGCTGGTCACCTCGCGTCCCGGCCGGTACGTCGACCTGGTGACCGGCGCGCCGTTGACGGTCACCGCGCTGGACGACGGCCGGTTCGCCGTGGGCGGGCCGCTGCCGGCGGGCGCGATCGCCGCCGTGGTGGTCACCTCCTCCTCCGTTGAGCGGCATGAGCAGCCGACCGGCGATCCGTCGTTCCCGGCTCGCGTGGCGGTGCGGACCCGCACGCCGTGGGCGCTGCGGTCGGAGGTGCCGGCGGGCCTGGTCGCCGTGTCGTCCGGCGTGCACGATCTGGTCGTCCGGCACCGGGTGCGGGAGACCGGGCTGTACGGGGAGACGCCGTACGTCGACGAGTGGAAGCCGCTGCCGCCCCGCCTGCACCACCTGGCGACGCTGCAACGCACGGTGCGGCTCGGGCGGTTCGCGATCGCGACGCACGAGGTCACCCACGGCGAGTACGCGGAGTTCCTGCGCGCGACCGGCTATGCGCCGGTGCGGGCGGAGCGGTTCACCGCCGGGCAGGGACCCGCCGACGCGCCGGTCACCGGGGTGGACCTCGCCGACGCGCGCGCCTATGCGGCCTGGGCCGGGCTGCGGCTGCCGACCGAGGACGAGTGGCAGGTCGCCGCGTCCGCGGGGTTGCTGGAGCGGCGGGAACCGCTCGTGTGGAACCTGACCGAGAGCGAGCACACGGACGGGCGTACCCGCTTCGTGATCCTCAAGGGCGGCGCCGCGTACCAGGCGCAGGGTTCCGACTGGTATTTCGACGGCGGACCGCAACCGGCCGACGTCTCGGTGAAGCTGCTGCTCACCGGCGCTGGACTCACCCGCTCCGACCAGGTCGGCTTCCGCTGCGCGGCCGACCTCTGACCCCTTGAGGGAGTGACCTGATGGTACGAGGTTGGCGGTTCGGCGGCGGCGTGGCCGCCGTGCTCCTCGCGCTCGGCCTGGCCGGCGCGGTGCCCGGCACGGCCGGCGCGGAACGGCCCCGCGTGGGCACCCTGACCACCGCGACCGCGCCGTCCGCGGCGCTCGGCGGCACCATCGACTACACCGTCTACCTGCCCTACGGCTACGACCCGGCGGGCGCGACCCGGTACCCGGTGCTGTATCTGCTGCACGGGCGCGGCGACACCATGCAGGCGTGGACCCGGGTCAAGGCCGACCTGGACCGGCTGATCTCCGAGGGCACCGTGCCGCCGGTGATCGCGGTGCTGCCCGACGCGCCGTGGAGCACCCGCGGCAACTACTACGTCGACTCGTCCTACACCGGGGCCGACGATCCCGGGCGGCCGGTGGAGACCGCGTTCACCCGCGATCTGGTGTCGCATGTCGACGCCACGTACCGCACCGCCGCACACCGCGGCGCCCGCCTCGTCGGCGGCTACTCGATGGGCGGGGCGGGCGCGCTGCGTTACGCCCTGGCCCACGCGGACCTGTTCGCCAACGCGCTGGTGCTCAGCCCGGCGGTCTACCGGCCGCTGCCGCCGGCCGACTCGTCGGCGCGCGAGTTCGGCGCGTTCGGCTCGGGCTCCTCGAAGTTCTCCGACGAGGTCTACCAGCGGCTCAACTACCCGGCGCTGCTGACCGGGCGGGATAAGGACCTGCCGGTGCGGATGTACATCGCGGTCGGTGACGACGAGTGGGCCAACCCGGACCCGGCCGACGCCGCGCACGACCTCGACTACGAGGCCGCGACGCTCTACAACAGCGTGCGCCGCGCCGACGGGGTCGCGGCCGAGTTCCGGGTGATCGACGGCGGGCACGACTGGGACGTCTGGCGACCGGCCTTCGTGGACGGACTGACGCACCTGGCGGGCACGTTGAGCGCGACGCCGCCGGCCGGGCTGCCCGGCCCGCTGCACGGGACCGCGGGCCAGGACTGGGCCGGCGGCGTCGCCGCGCACCCGGACGGTGCGACCACTGTCGCTTTCGCCGCGTCGGGTGCGGTTTCCGGGCAGGCTTATCAGGGTGGGCTGGACGCGGTGGTGACCCGGTTGGGGTCGTGGACGACCCAGTTCGGCACGCCGGCCAACGACCGGCTCTACGGCGTCGTGCCGCTGGCCGACGGTGCGGTGCTCACGGCCGGCTACACCCGCGGGGACCTCGACGGCGCGCACCCGGGCAGCCCGGCCGACGACGCCTTCGTGACCCGGCTCGACGCCGGCGGACAACGGACGTGGCTCACCCAGGCCGGCGACCCGGCGAAGGCGGACCGGTTCTACGCGCTGGCGGCGGCCCCGGACGGCGGTGCCTACGTGGCCGGCTACACCAGCGGGTCGTTCGCGGGCTCCGCGTCGAGCGGCGACAAGGACGCGGTGCTGGCCCGGGTCGGGCCGGACGGCCGGATCGTGTGGAGCCAGCAGCTCGGCGGCCCGGGTGAGGACAAGGCGTACGCGGTCGCGGCCCACGATCGCGGTGTCTACGTGGCCGGAAGCACCTCGGCCGCCATGCCCGGCACGACGTCGCTCCGGCGGCGATGCTCGCCAGTCGGGCTGGGGTGAGCGCGTGATGGC
>NZ_JBFAIU010000082.1:0-24262 GCF_040654855.1 Asanoa sp. NPDC050611 | reverse complement strand
CTCTGCGGCGACCGCGCCGCGTCGCCGGTGGTCAACGCGGGCACGCTGTACTGAGGCATGGCCGAGCGCAAGAAGCTGCTGCTGCGGCTCGACCCACAGGTCTACGACGCGCTGGCCCGCTGGGCGGCCGACGACCTGCGCAGCGTCAACGCGCAGATCGAGTACGCGCTGCGCCAGGCGCTGCGCGCGGCCGGCCGCCCGGTCCGGCCGCCAGCCGACGTCGATGCGGAGTCCGAGGATCGATAACCCGGCGGATCCTGTCGGTGGTCCGTTCTAGAGTGCGGGCATGGGTGTGAGCTTCGTCGACGGCGCCGTCCGCGTGCGGGTGCCGGCGACCAGTGCCAACCTCGGTCCCGGCTTCGACGCGCTCGGGCTGGCCCTCGGGCTGCACGACGACGTCGCCGCCTGGGTCATCGACCGCGGTTGGCACGTCGACGTGGCCGGCGAGGGCGCCGGCGAGCTGCCGACCGGCGCCGACCATCTGGTGGCGCGTGCGATGGCGGCGACCTTCGAGCGGCTCGGCAGGCAGCCGCCGGGCGTGGCGATCGAGTGCGTCAACCGCATCCCGCAGGCGCGGGGGCTCGGCTCGTCGTCGGCGGCGATCGTGGCCGGCGTGCAACTCGCCCGTGCGCTGGTCCGCGACGGCACCACGCTGCTCGACGACGACGCCGCGCTGGCGCTCGCCGCCGAGCTGGAGGGCCATCCCGACAACGTCGCGCCGTGCCTGCTCGGCGGCTTCGTGATCGCCTGGTCCGACGCCGACGGCTTCCGGGCGGTGCGGCTGGCGCCCGACGAACGGATCCGGCCGACCGTGTTCGTGCCGTCCGATCGCGGGCTGACGGCCGAGGCCCGGGCGGCACTGCCGGCGACGGTGCCGCACCACGACGCGGCCTTCACCGCCGGCCGGGCGGCGCTGCTCGTGCACGCCCTGACCGAAGCTCCTGACCTGCTGTTTCCGGCCACCGCCGACCGGCTGCACCAGAGCTACCGGGCGCCCGGCATGCCGGCGACCGCGGCGCTCGTCGATGAGTTGCGCGGTCGGGGAGTGGCGGCGGTGGTCAGCGGGGCCGGGCCCACCGTGCTGGCGCTGACGAGCCCGCCGAAAGACCTCGAGCTGGGAATAGATTGGCGCGTGGTCGAGTTGGCGATAGACGTAGCCGGCGCCAGGATTGGTTCAGGTAGACTCGGACACGCCGAGCGGGCCCCTGTTGCCGCAGGTCGGAAGAGTTGATTACGCTCTAGACCTAGCACAGCCGCGAAGCATGCGATCTGCGGGGCGGCGCATCCCCGAAGCTATCGACGGCACGTCCGTCAATTTCCTGCCTCGGCTTACGCCGCACCACATGCCACCGCGATGAGTTGGCGTGCTAACCCCGTAACGCGTCAAGCGAGGCGGGTGCACCGAGGCCGCCCGGCCACCTGATCTACCCAAACCCGGGCAGCCCCGGCCTATCGAGGGAAGGAATCCATTGAGCGACACCACCGACGTGACGTCGGATGTCACCAACGTCGCTGACGACGCCACGACCACCGGCACCCGACGCCGGCGCGGCAGCGGACTGTCCGCGATGCTCCTGCCGGAGCTGCAGAGCCTGGCCGCGTCCCTCGGCATCTCCGGCACCGCCCGGATGCGCAAGGGTGAGCTGATCACCGCGATCTCCGAGCGCCAGAACGGCGGGGCCGCCGCTGCCGGCACCCCTCGGCCGCGGTCCGAGTCCGCGTCCGCTTCCGAGGCCGCACCCGCGGGTCCGGCGCCGTCCAGCGCCGAAGCCGCTCCCGCGGCCGTCGTTCCAGCCGCCGCGACCTCGGGCGCCCAGTCCGCCGTGGCGACCATCGAGGCGCCGGCCGTGGCCGCCGAGAGCGGTCAGCGCTCCCGGCGCAGCCGCGCGACGGCGACCGCGTCCGCGACCGCCGAGCCGCGGGTCGACGAGCGTGAGGAGCGCGACGAGCGCGAGCGCGGCGACTCCCGGGGCGACCGTGACTCGCGGGGCGACCGTGACTCGCGGGGCGACCGGGAGACCCGTGACCGGGGCGACCGCCACGAGCGTGGCGAGCGTTCCGACGAGCGGTCCGGCCGCAACGACCGGGGTGACCGCGGTGAGCGGGGAGACCGCGGCGACCGCGGCGACCGGGGTGACCGGGGTGACCGCAACGAGCGTGGCGAGCGCGGTGAGCGCGGCCAGCGCGACAGCCGCCGGGGCGACGGCCAGGGTGACAGCCGTCGTGACAACCAGCCCGACAGCCAGCGCGACGGTCGTGACGATGACGACGACGAGGCTGGTGGCCGGCGGAGCCGGCGCAGCCGGTTCCGTGACCGCCGGCGCGGTCGCGGTGAGCGCGGCGAGGGCGGCGAGGGCCGTGAGACCCGTGACCCGCAGGTCAACGAGGACGACGTGCTCGTTCCCGTCGCCGGCATCGTCGACGTGCTCGACAACTACGCGTTCGTCCGCACCACGGGCTACCTGTCCGGCCCCAACGACGTCTACGTCTCCATGTCCCAGGTCAAGAAGTACGGCCTGCGGCGCGGCGACGCCGTCACCGGTGCCGTCCGCCAGGCCCGCGAGGGCGAGCAGCGGCGCGACAAGTACAACCCGCTGGTCCGGCTCGACACGGTCAACGGCATGGACCCGGAGGAGGCCAAGCGCCGCCCCGAGTTCTACAAGCTGACCCCGCTCTACCCGCAGGAGCGCCTGCGGCTGGAGACCGAGCCGCACATCCTGACGACCCGCGTGATCGACCTGATCATGCCCATCGGCAAGGGGCAGCGGGCGCTGATCGTGTCGCCGCCGAAGGCCGGCAAGACGATGATCCAGCAGGCGGTCGCCAACGCGATCACCCGCAACCACCCCGAGGTGCACCTCATGGTCGTGCTCATCGACGAGCGCCCCGAAGAGGTCACCGACATGCAGCGCTCGGTCAAGGGCGAGGTCATCTCGTCGACGTTCGACCGGCCGCCGCAGGACCACACCACGGTCGCCGAGCTCGCCATCGAGCGGGCCAAGCGGCTGGTCGAGCTCGGCCACGACGTGGTCGTGCTGCTCGACTCGATCACCCGCCTCGGCCGCGCCTACAACCTGGCGGCCCCGGCGAGCGGCCGGATCCTCTCCGGCGGTATCGACTCCACGGCGCTCTACCCGCCGAAGCGCTTCCTCGGCGCCGCCCGCAACATCGAGGCCCGGCCCGGTCCCGGGGCGGCGGTCGTCGCGGCGGGGCGCGGTCATCGCGCAGGCGACGCGCGTGGGGCGCCGGGGTCTGTGCCCGGCCCGGTCCGGACGGCGGGGGCGCGGTCGCCTCGCGCGGGCGACGCGCGTGGAGGGCTGGGGATCTGTGCCCCGGCCCGGTCGGGGCGGCGGTCCTCGCCGCCGGGCGTGGCGGCATTGCGCGCGAGGCTCCGGCCATCCGCGCCCAGAGCCGGACCGGCGCGACGATCCCGGCGGGCAGACCCCGCCGCAACCCATAACCGCGACCATCGCCGCCGGGAGACCCAGCGACAACCGACGCGCCCGCGGCGCGGGCACCGCACTACCGGCACCCGAGCCGGGCGGTCATAACCGCGACCATCCCCGAGCCAGACCCGAACACAACCGCGTTGCCGCGTTGATCACCGCACCACCTGCGGCCTACCCGACCGCCGCGACCAAACCCCGCGGCGGACCCGACCGAGACGCGATCATCTCCGCGTCGGAGCCGGCTGCAACCGCCGACGCGCCGTGCCGGCGGCGTGGGTCGCGGTCGGGGTTCGGACGACTCTGGCCCATGGCGCGGCCCGGCATGGAGCGCGCGTTTCGGGCTGAGACGCATTCGCATGTGCATACCCGTGCGTCCCGCCACGCGGCAGCTGTGGCGTTGGGCTAAATGCGTTGAGGGATCGGGGAATCCGGCGCAGGCTAGAGGTTCGCCAACCCGGGGGAATGCGCACCGATGCCTCTGCTTCGCGACCTCTGGTCGACCGCACCGCTACGCACCTCCGTCGTAGCGGTGCTCGTGCTGATCCAGGCCGTCGGGACCGCGGTGGCCGCTGCCCTGTCCGGGCCCGTGCTGGTCGACAGGTCGACGTCCGCGTTCCTGGCGCTCGCCGTCGCGTTGGTCGCCGCCGTGTTCAGTGACACCGCTGTCGGGCTGTTGATGGCCCGGGTCAGCGCCGACTGGACCGCCGACGTGCGGCGGCGGCTCTGTCGGGTCGCGCTCGGGCAGGACATTCCTCGGCTCGAGTCCACTCCCGTCGGTGAGCTGCTCGACCGGATCGACGGCGACGTCTACCAGATCGGCGGTGACCTGCGCGGCGCCGGCATCCGGGTGGTGCAGTCCGTCGCCATCGGGCTGGTTTCGGTGATCACCGCGCTGTTCGTCTGGTGGCCGGCCGGGCTCGGGATGGTCGTGCTCGCGGCGATCCTCATCGCCTGGCTGGCCAAACCCACCCGGCGCATCGCTCCCGCGCGGATGGCCGAGGAAGAAGCCTGGTCCGACCTGGCCGCCGTCATGGAGGAGTCGATCCACGGGCAGGACGACGTGCGTACGTCGCTGGCCCGTCCCTATGTCCTCCGCCTGTTCGCCGGCCGGTCGCGCGAGGTGCTGCGGCTCGCCCGGATCGTCTGGAAGCTCTCGGCCAAGGTCACCACGATGGCCGTCGGGGTCATGCGGGTCGGCGTGGCGCTCGCCGTCGTCGGCGGGGTCTGGGCGCTGACCACCGGGCGGATCGACGGCGCCCGGCTCACCGCGATCTGGCTGCTCGTGATCGGCTTCGCCGGGCTCGTCGAGCACCTGAGCCGCATGGTCCCCGAGCTGCAGAACGCGCTCGGGGCCTGGGGCCGCGTCCTGCTCCTGAAGGCGTCGCCGCAGGAACCCGTCGGTGGCACCCCGCCGCCGGACGCCGACATCGCCGTGCGGGGGCTGACCTTCCGTTACCCGGCCGCGGAGGCGACCGGGCGGCCGGCCGCGTTGCGGGACATCAACCTCTCCTTCGTACGCGGCCGCTCGTACGCCGTGGTCGGTCGCACCGGCTCCGGCAAGTCGACGCTGGCCAAGGTGCTCACCCGCTCGGTCGACGTCCCGCGCGGCACGGTCCGCTTCGGCGACACCGATCTGGTCGACATCGACCTCGACGGGCTGCGCCGGTGGGTCGCGATCGTGCCGCAGCGCACCGAGATCCTCGCCGGCACGCTGGCCGAGAACGTCGCCCTCTTCGACCCGGAGCTGATCGGCAGGGCCGGCGCCGCGCTCGACGAGCTGGGGCTCGCGTCCTGGGTCGCCGAGCTGCCCGACGGGCTCGAGACCAGGCTCGGCGAGGGCGGCAGCGTGCTCTCCGCGGGCCAGGAACAGCTTGTCGCGTTCGCCCGGATCCTGGTGCGCGACCCGCACGTCGTCATCCTCGACGAGGCGACCGCCCGGCTCGACCCGGTCACCGAGGCGCGCGTCCAGCAGGCCACCCAGCGCCTGCTCCACGACCGCATCGGCATCGTCATCGCGCACCGGCTCTCGTCCGTGCGCCGGTGCGACGAGGTCATCGTGCTCGCCGACGGCGAGCTGCTGGAGGCCGGCCCGTTGCGCGAGTCCGAGCGGTTCGCGGCGCTGATGGCCCGCAGCCGGGCCGGCGCGCCCACGCCCGTGACCGGCGGCGTCGCCCTCGCGGACCGTCCCGGCGACGACGACTGGGAGCTGTCCGACGACGCGCCGCCGGACACCACCCGGGCCGCGCCGGCGCAGCCCGTGTGGTCCGTGGCCACCGTCTCCGTGCCGCCGAAGGCCGACCCGCCGCCCGTCACCGAGGCCGCCCGTCCCGGCACGCTGCGCGAGATCCTCCGGCTGATGACCAACGACCCGCGCTTCGGCATCGCCGGCCTGGTCGTGTTCTGCTTCATGACGCTGCTCGGCCTCGACGGCTCGATCCTGCCGTTCCTCTGGGCCAACCTGGTCGACGGCAGCGGCAGCCTGCTCTGGCCGACGATCGGCATCATCGCGGGCCTGCTGGTCTACCTGCCGATGCCGTACGTCGCGTCGATCTGGTACCCGGAATGGTGGGTCCGCCAGATGCTGCGGATCAGCCTGCGGCTGCTGCACGGCCAGACCGGCCCCCGCCGCGTCAGCAAGCACACCCCGGCCGAGGTGGTCGCGCAGGCCGGCGACACCGAACGCGTCGTGCTGCTCGCCGACCACCTGGTCGACCAGACCATCTGCGTGTTCCTGCTGGTGTCGATGACCGTGGTCTCGCAGTCGTTCGTCCCGGCCGGCTTCTTCCTCGCCACGATCCTCGTCTCGGGCATCGTGGCGACCGCCTTCGGCGGCAAGCTCGAGCGCCTGGCCCGCAGCACCGTGGCGGCCCGCGCCGCGTTCGCCACCGCGCTGGTCTCCTCGCTGTCGGCCGCCCGCACGGTCAAGCTGGCCGGCGCGAGCGAGCCGGTGCTCGCCCACCTGGCCCGCCTCGACCAGGTGCGCAGCGACAAGCAGCGGCACGAGATCTCGACCCAGGTGCTGGCCCGGTCGACGCCGTCGATGGTCAGCGGCCTGCTGCCGATCGGCGCCTGGGCGCTCTACCTCGGCGGCGGCCTGTCCGGCGGCGCGGCCCTGGTCGCGGTCGCCACCCTGGGCGCGGCCCGCTGGTTCGCCTGGACCACCGCCTCGCTGGTCGCCCAGCTCCCGTCCGCCCGCGTCTGGACCCGGCGCACCGCGTCGATGGCCGGCCGCCCCGACTACTCGGCCGAGGTGCCCGGCGTCGACATCTCCCTCGGCATCGCCCCCGCGCCGGCCGCGCCGCCCCGCACGCCGCTGCGCGAGCTGGAGCTGCGCGGCTTCACCGCGGTGCACGAAGACGGCACGCTGGGCGTCCGCGATGTCGATCTGGCCATCGAGCGTGGTCAGCTCGTGCTCGTCGTCGGTCCGGTCGGCGCCGGCAAGTCGTCGCTGCTGCGCGCGATGGCCGGCATCGTGCACCACACCGGCACCCTGCGGTGGAACGGCGAGCCGGTCACCGAGCCGGAGATGTTCCTGCGGCCCAACCAGGTCGGCTACGTCGGCCAGCTGCCGCGCGTGCTGTCCGGCACGGTGGCCGACAACATCCAGCTCGGGCACCAGGTCGACGCGGAGAACGCGGTCACGATCGCGCAGCTCTCGCACGACCTGGCGGCGGCCGGCGGCGGGCTCGGCCTGCTGATCGGCCACAAGGGCACCCGACTGTCGGGCGGGCAGCTGCAACGGCTGGCGCTGGCGCGGGCGCTGGCACCGCGCACCGAGCTGCTCATCGCCGACGACGTCTCCTCGGCCCTCGACGTGACGACCGAGCTCGACCTCTGGCGGGCGTTGCGGGCCACCGGGGTGACGGTGATCGGGTCGACCTCGAAACAGGCCGCGCTGGCCCAGGCCGACCGGGTCATCGTGTTGGTCGAGGGCACGGTCGCGGCGAGCGGGCCGTGGCCGGAGCTGGCGCCGCGGTGGAGTCACCTCGCCGGCTGATGCCGGTGGGTGAACTACGTGGGCTATCTTCATGACCGGCGGGGCTCAATCGCGTTAAGTGCGGCCCCGCATCTCGCACGGGGGTCCCACACATGGCACAGCTGACGGCCACCGGCCGCGCCGCGCGCGTCGTCGCCACGGTCGTCGGCGCCGCGCTGCTGCTGTCCGGCACGGTCTGGGGCTACGACGACAAGTTCCCGTTCGGACCCTTCAGCATGTACGCGGGCGTCAACGGCCCCAACGAGCCCGCGCCCGACACGCGGGTCGAGGGCACCGACCGCACGGGTCGCACGATCGTGCTCAACGAGCGCAACGCGGGCGTACGCCGGGCGGAGATCGAAGGTCAGGAGGGTTCGTACGTCGAGGACCCGACCCGGCTGGCCCGGATCGCGGACGGCTACCAGGGGCTCAACCCGGGCGCGCCGCCGCTGGTCAAGGTCGCGCTGATCGTCCGGCTCCATGAGATCCACAACAGCAGTGCGACCGGACGCTGGCACGACGACGTCCGCGCGGTCTGGGAACGGCCGGCATGAGGGCCTGGCTGTTCGAGGCGGCACCGCGCGGCCGGGTCGCCGCCCTGCGCACGCTGACCTATCTCTTCGTCGTCTTCGACCTGCTGGTCTACAGCTCCTGGGTGCGCACCCGCGGCGACGTGCCGACCGACCTCTACCAGCCACTGTGGATCGCCCGCGCGCTGCACCTGCCGCCGCCCGACGCGACGCTGGTCGCGGTCGTGTTCTGGACCCTGCTCGTGCTTGCCCCGCTCGCGGCGACCGGTCGCTTCCCCCGGCTGCTCGGCTGGCTCGTCTGCGGTTTCTACTTCGAGTGGCTGATCATCGCGATGAGCTACGGGAAGGTCGACCACGACCGGTTCGCGTTCCTGATCGCGCTGGCGGTGCTGCCGACGGTGGGTCGCGCCCGGCACGGCGACCGCGAGCCGAGCGAGGCGGCCGGCTGGGCACTCCGGATGATCCAGATCGCGGTGGTGGCCACCTATTTCCTCGCGGCCTGGGCGAAGATCCGGTTCGGCGGCCTGGGCTGGATGACCGGCTCGGTGCTGGCCCGCGCCTTCATCCGCCGGGGCTCGGAGTTCGCCGACCTGATCGCCGGCGTCCCGTACCTGATGATCGCGGCCCAGATCGGCATGGTGACCTTCGAGGCGCTCAGCCCGCTGGTGTTCGCGCTGCGGGGCCGCCACCGCTACGCCGCGATCGCGTTCTTCTACTCGTTCCACCTGCTGTCGTTCGCGACCATCTCGATCTCGTTCGCGCCGCACCTGGTGGCGATGACGTCGTTCCTGCCGCTGGAACGCGTGCGCCCGATCGAATGGCTCCGCCGGGCGGCAACCCGCCGCCGAGACGTGGATACGCTTGATCCACCGGTAGCGGTCGAGACAGGCGGAGGCTGACATGCCAGACACCTTCGTGTACGACGGCGACTGCGCCTTCTGCACCACCTGCGCCCGCTTCCTGGAGCGCTGGATCCCCAACAGCGCGGAAGTCATCCCGTGGCAGTTCGCCGACCTGGCGGCGCTCGGCCTGACCCGCGCACAGTGCATCGAAGCGGTGCAGTGGGTCCCCGCCGACGGCGGCCCGACCGCCGCGGGCCCGGAAGCGATCGCCCGCCTGCTCCGCACGAGCAACCCGTTCTGGCGCCTGGCGGGCCGCATCCTCGACCTACGCCCGGTGACCGCCCTGGCCTGGCCGGCCTACCGCTGGGTGGCCCGCAACCGCCACCGTCTCCCGGGCGGCACGGCCGCCTGCGCCATCCCTGCCGACCGCCGCCCAACCACCTGACCTCGGCGCCGCTCTGACCCAACGGCCGACGGTCTCGCGGTTGAGTCGGTGCCTGGCGGCTGAGCTGGGTTATTACGGGTTCGTGACATTCCGGGGATGGGTCCCGGACATCGCGCTGGCAGCTTATGGCTCGTGATCAGCCACCCGACCACCTCCAGCGCTGCCCGTGTGACGTCGGCGCTTGCCGAGGCCGTGGTCGACCTTGATGCGATCGCCGCCAACGTCAAGGCCATCGCCGCCATTACCCGGACCGACCTCATGGCCGTCGTGAAGGCCGACGGGTTCGGGCACGGCGCCGCGCCCGTCGCGCGGGCGGCGCTGGCCGCCGGTGCCACCTGGCTCGGTGTCACCTCCGCCGCCGAGGCACTCGCCCTTCGTGACGCCGGCCTGACCGCACCCATCCTCAGCTGGCTGCACCGGCCCGACGAGGACTTCGGGTCGCTGCTGGACGCCGGCGTCGACGTCGGCCTGTCCACCGTCCCGCACCTGCGGGCCGTCGCCGCGGCGGCCGCGCGGCGCGGGGGTGGGCCGGCGATGGTGCAGCTCAAGGTCGACACCGGGCTGTCGCGCAACGGCGCCAAGGGCACGGACTGGGTCGATCTGGTCGCGCTCGCAAGGGCGTACGAGATGGCCGGCAGCGTGAAGGTCCGTGGCATCTGGTCGCACCTCGCCGACGCGGAGCAGCACGGGTCCCCGCTGGTTCGCCGGCAGGTGAGCGCGTTCCGGACCGCCACAAGGGTGGCTCGCTCCGCAGGGCTCGATCCCGTCCTGCTGCATCTCGCCAACTCCGCCGCCGCGCTGACCACGGCGGCTACCCGGTTCGACATCTGCCGGATCGGGATCGCGCTCTACGGTGTCGAGCCGACCGACGAGGAGAACCATGACCTGCGGCCCGCGATGACGTTGCGGTCCAGCGTCGTGAACCTCAAGCGCGTGCCCGCCGGCACCGGCGTCTCCTACGGGCCCGACCACGTCACCGCCGAGCCGACCAACCTGGCCCTCGTGCCCGTGGGCTTCGCCGACGGCCTGCCCCGGTCGGCCGAGAACCGCGCGCAGGTCTGGGTCGGCGGCGCGCGCTGCCCGATCGTCGGCCGGATCGCCATGGACCAGTGCGTCGTCGACGTCGGTGACCGGCCGGTGCGGCTCGGCGACCCCGTCACCATCTTCGGGCCCGGCCCCGACGAGCCGACCGTCGCCGAGTGGGCGCGCTGGGCCGGCACCAACCCGAACGACGTCCTCACCGGGATCGGCCCGCGGGTCGCCCGGCGTTACCAGGGAGTGACGGCATGAAGATCGCAGTGCTGTTCGGTGGCCGCAGCGGTGAGCACGAGGTGTCCCGCAACTCCGCCGCGAGCATCATCGCCAACCTGGGCGACGCGTACGAGGTGACCGCGGTGTTGATCGGCCGGGACGGGCAGTGGCACGTCGACCAGGTGCCGGTCCGGTTCGGTCAGGCCCTCGACGTGCTCGCCGAGCAGGACGTCGTCTTCCCCGCCCTGCACGGCCCCTACGGCGAGGACGGCACGGTCCAGGCGATGCTCGAGTGGATCGGCGTCCCGTACGTCGGCAACGGGGTCCTCGCCAGCGCCGCCGGCATGGACAAGGCCGTCACCAAGACCCTGCTCGCCGCCGACGGGCTCCGCGTGGCCGGCGGTGTCACGCTGCGCGCCGGCGACCATCTCGCGCCCGCCGACGAGGAGCGGCTCGGCCTGCCGGTGTTCGTCAAGCCGGCCCGGGCCGGCTCCAGCCTCGGCGTGACCCGGGTGACCGAATGGTGGCAGCTGCCCGAGGCGCTGGCGCTGGCGCGGATGTTCGACCCCGGCAAGGTGCTCGTGGAGCCCGCGGTGATCGGCCGGGAGGTCGACGTCGCGGTGCTCGAGCACGCCGACGGGCGGGTCGAGGCCGGCCCGCCGCTGGAGATCACGGTGACCGGCGAGGGCTTCTTCGACTACGACGCCAAGTACGCGGGCGGCGCGCGCTTCCAGATCCCGGCGCTGCTGAGCCCCGAGACAACCGCGGTGCTGCAGGACCGGGCGATCCGCGCGTTCCGGGCGCTCGGCTGCCGCGGCCTGATCCGCGTCGACTTCTTCCTGCCCAACACCGAACCGCCCACCGGGCCCGGCGGGAACGAGCCCGTCCTCAACGAGGTCAACACGTTCCCGGGCTTCACCAGCGCCAGCCAGTACCCGCAGATCTGGCAGCGCGCCGGCATCGACTACCCGCAGCTGCTCGACATCCTGATCGCCGGCGCGGTCAGGGGTACCTCGGGCAGCTCAGTGGTCCCCGGCGCTGCCCGTCGCTGACCAGCGTCACCGGTGTCGCCGGCGTCGCCACGGTCATCGCCTGCACGGTGCAGACGATCTGGACGACGGCCAGGACGGACAGCGCGCCCACGTCCGTGCTGACCGACACCAGTGTGCTGCCCGCATCGAACCCGATCTTCGCCGGCGCCAGCTCGCTCGGCACCTCGGTGGTGAACCCCTGCGCCCGCTCGGCGTCGGTCGGTCCCGCGGCGAGCATCCGCAGCACCTCGGTCGGCTCGATCGGCTTCCCCCCGCGCAGCACCAGCGTGGGCTCGCCGTCCGAGAGGAGGTAGATCCGCGTGCCGCCGACCGCCGCGGTCGGCGCCGGCCCACCGGTGATCACCCCGCTGGGCCGCACACCGCAACCGCCGAGCAGAGCGACGAGCGGGACGACCAGCAGGGCGCAGACCCCGGCCAGCACACGACCGAACGGCGACACCCGGACCAGGCGGATCATTGTTGGCCTCCCGACGGAAGGCGCAGCGTGAACACCGCACCCTGCGGTGAGCGGTTGCCGGCGACCAGCGACCCGCCGTGCAACCGCGCGTTCTCCAGCGCGATCGCCAAACCCAGCCCGGCCCCGTCGGACCGGGACCGCGCGGTGTCCGCCTTGTAGAACCTGTCGAACGCCCGCGCCAGCACGTCGGGGGACAGGCCCGACCCGTGGTCGGCGATCGTCACCTCGACCCAGCCCGCCGTCGCCCGCAGCCGCACGGTCACCGGCGCCGCGCCGTGCCGCAGCGCGTTGCCGACCAGGTTGGCCACGATCACGTCGAGCCGCCGCGGGTCCAGCCGCGCGACGATCCCGTCGGGCAGTTCCGTGCCGACCTGGTCGGTCCAGCCGCGGGAGCGCAACGTGGCCCGCACCGCGGCCGCGACGTCGAGGTCGTCGAGCGACAGCGCGGCCGTCCCGGCGTCGAACCGGCTGATCTCGATCAGGTCCTCGACGAGCTGGGCCAGGTTCTGCGTCTCCTGGCTGACGAGGCGCGCGGCCTTGCCGGCGTCACCGGGCAGCCGGGCCGACTCCTCGTCGAGCACGTCGGTCACGGCGGTCATCGCGGCCAGCGGCGTACGCAGCTCGTGCGAGACATCGGCCACGAACCGCCGCGCGTCCGCCTCCATCCGGCGCAGCTCGCCCACCTGCCGCTCCAGCCGCTCGGCGGTCTGGTTGAAGATCTGCGCCACGCCGGCCAGCTCGTCGGTGCCCCGCACCGTCGCCCGGGTGCGCAGGTCGCCCTCGCCGAGCCGGCGGGCGGCGCGACCGAGCTCACGCACCGGCCGCAGCACACCTCGCGCGGCGAGCAGGGCCAGCAGCACGGCCAGCACCAGCGACGCCGCGCCCGTCGACCAGGCCAGCGCGGCGAGCTGGTCGATGCTGTGCTGCTCCTCGCCGAGCGCGTGCAGCCGGTAGACCTCGATCCCGGTCGGCTCGGTGCCGCCGCCGGGCTGGTCGGTCATCAGCTGCGTGCCGATCGCCAGCACCGGGCCGCCGCCCATGGTGACCCGCTGCCAGACCACCTTGCCTTCGGTCACGCTGTCCCGCAGGTCCACCGGGATCTCGTCGAGCGACAGGCTGGACGAGGAGGCCGCCTGCCCCCGGTACGCCACCACGGCCGGGTCGGGCCCCTCGCTGAGGACGCGGGCGATCGTGTCGAGCTGTTCCTGGCTCGGCGGCAGCTCGCGCACCGGCACGAGCCGCGCGACCTGGTCGACCATCGAGAGCACCGCGGCGTCCTGTGCCTTCTGCAGGATCACCGTGCGGGCCTGCCCGTAGCTCACCCCCGCGACGAGCGCGGTCGTGGTCAGCCCGAGCACCGCGAACGCGAGCAGCAGGCGACCACGCAAGCCGAGGGCCCAGGTCGTCACAGAGGCCCGAACCGGTATCCGAACCCGCGGACCGTCTGCACGTACGCCGGCGCGGTCGTGTCGTCTTCGATCTTGGCGCGGAGCCGCTGCACGCACGCGTCGACCAACCGCGAGTCGCCGAGGTAGCCCTGGTCCCAGACGGCCTCGAGGAGCTGCTGGCGGCTGTGCACCCGGCCGGGCGTCGCGGACAGCTCGAGCAGGAGCCGCAGCTCGGTCGGTGCGAGGCCGACCGGCTCGCCGTCCTTGCGGACGACCAGCGCGGCACGGTCGATGGTCAGGTCGCCGTGCTTCTCCGCGGCCGCCACCGGCTCGGCGGCGCGCCCGTTGGTGCGCCGCAGCACCGCCCGGATCCGCGCCTCGAGCACCCGGGCCTGCACCGGCTTGACCACGTAGTCGTCGGCACCGGCTTCGAGCCCGGCGACCACGTCCATGTCGTCGTCGCGGGCGGTGAGCATGATGATCGGCAGGTCCTGGTTGGCGCGGATCCGCCGGCACACCTCGAAGCCGTCCATGCCGGGCAGCATGAGATCGAGCACGACGACGTCGGCCGGTGTGGAAGCCAGCAAAGCCAGGGCCCGCTCGCCGCTGTCGACCGCCTCGACCGCGTGCCCCTGCCGCGTGAGCGCGATCCGCAGACCCTCCCGTACGGTGTGATGGTCTTCGATCAGCAGGACCCGTGACATGGCACAACTATCGCATTTCGCGTCCACCCGACGATGTCTCATGTTGTGCGTTTGGCCACCTACACCGGTTACCAACGCGTAGCGTGACCTGTCGATGACCGAGATGCTGGCGCAGGATTACCTGCTCGAAGCCCGCCAGATGCAGGCCCTCTCCTTCGTGGTGCACATTCCGCTGGTCTGCTTCGGCATCGCATTCCCGGCGCTCGTGCTCTTCGTGGAGTGGCGCTACCTGCGCACCGGGGACGAGCTCTACCGCACGCTGGCCCGCCGCTGGTCGAAGGTGCTGGTCGCGCTCTTCGCCGCGGGCGTGGTCACCGGCACGATCCTCAGCTTCGAGCTGGGCCTGCTCTGGCCGAACTTCACCGCCACCTTCGGCGAGGTGTTCGGGCTCGGGTTCGCCATCGAGGGCTTCTCCTTCTTCCTGGAAGCCATCTTCATCGGGATCTACGTGTACGGCTGGGACCGGCTCTCGCCGCGCGCCCACTTCCTCTCCGGCCTGCCGATCGCGGTCGCCGGCGTGGTCGGCTCGTTCATGGTGATCGCGGTCAACGGCTGGATGAACCACCCGCAGCACTTCACCTTCGAGAACGGCCAGGTCGTGCAGGCCAACGCGGCCAAGGCGCTGTTCGCCAACTCGTTCTTCTGGCACGAGTTCGTGCACATGTACATCGCGGGCTTCATCGTCACCGGCTTCGTGGTCGCCGCCGCCTACGCCGTCTACGCGCTGCGCGGCCGGTGGGGGCGGTACGAGCGGACCGCGTTCGCCGTGCCGATGACCGTGGCCGCGGTGGCGGCGCCGATCCAGCTGCTGGTCGGCGACTGGGCGGCCCGCGAGGTGGCGAAGGAGCAGCCGGTCAAGCTCGCCGCGATGGAAGGACTGGGCCAGACCACCAAGGGCGCCGCACTGCACCTCTTCGGCTGGTACCAGAACGGCGACGTGATCTGGGGGCTGGGCATACCCAAGCTGCTGTCGTTGCTCGCGTTCCACGACATCAACTCGACCGTGCAGGGTCTCGACACCGTGCCGCTGGAGGATCAGCCGCCGGTCAACGTGGTCCGCTACTCGTTCCAGAGCATGGTGTACGCCGGCAGCATCATGGCGCTCGTCGCCGTGCTCTTCCTCTACCTCCGGTGGCGCAAGGGGCGCCTGCCGGCCAGCCCGTGGTTCTACCGCGCGGTCGTCCTCTGCGGCCCGCTCTCGGTGATCGCGCTGCTCTCCGGCTGGATCACCACGGAGGTCGGCCGCCAACCCTGGGTCGTGTACGGGTTCATGCGCACCGAGGAGGCGGTCACCGGCGCGTCCGGGATACCCGTGGGCTACGGCGTGCTGGCCGCGGTCTATCTCGGGCTCGTGATCGCCGTGGTCTGGGTGCTGGTCCGGCTCGCCCGGGTGCCGCTGGCCGAGCCGCCCGAGGACGACGTGGACACCGTGCATCCGCTCACCCACGCCGAGTGACACATGGTCCTGCAGACCCTCCCCGCCGCCGTCGTCGTCATCGGCCTGATCCTCTACACGCTGCTGGCCGGTGCGGACTTCGGCGCGGGCCTCTGGCAGCTCTCGGCGGGCGGCGGCGAACGCGGCCGGCGGATCCGCGACCACGCGCACCACGCCAACGCGCCCGTCTGGGAGGCCAACCACGTCTGGCTGATCCTCGTGATCACGGTGCTCTGGACGGCGTACCCGACGGTGTTCGGCGCGGTCTTCTCGACCCTGGCCATCCCGATCTTCCTGGCGGCGCTCGGCATCATCCTGCGCGGCATGTCCTACGCCCTGCAGAACGCGGCCAACGCGCGGCAGCGGCGCTACATCGACGTGTCGTTCGCGGCGGCGTCGATCATGACGCCGTACATGCTCGGCAGTGTGATCGGCGCGATCGCCAGCGGTCACGTGCCGCCGGGCAACGCGCAGGGCGCCGAGGTCGCCAGCTGGACCAACGCGACGTCGATCGTGGCCGGCTTCCTCGCGGTGTGCACGGGCGCCTTCCTGGCGGCGGTGTTCCTGGCCGCCGACGCGGAGCGGGTGCGCGACCGCGGGCTGGTCGAGTCGTTCCGGTGGCGGGCGTTGCTGTCCGGCGCGGTCGCCGGTGCGCTCGCGCTCGGCGCGCTGTTCGTCGTGCGCTCCGACGAGCGGATGCTCTTCGACGGCCTGACCTCCGGCTGGGGGCTGGTCCCGGTGGTGGTCAGCGGCGTCGCCGGGCTGGTCGCGATGGGTCTGGTGTTCGTGCGCCGGTTCACGGCGGCCCGCCTGGCGGCCGCACTCGCGGTGGCGGCGGTGATCATCGGTTGGGCGGTCGCACAGCGGCCCTACCTGCTGCCGACGACGGTCACCATCGAGGACGCGGCGGCCTCGGACACCACGCTGATCGCGCTGATCGTGTCGCTGGCGGTCGGCGCGGTCGTGCTGTTCCCGAGCCTGGTGCTGCTGTTCCGGCTCACGCTGGCCGGGCGGTTCGACCCGACCACCCAGGGACCGCCGCCGGTGCCGGGCGCGCCGCCGACCCGCGAGCGGCGCAAGCACGCGGCCCAGACGAGCATCGGCTTCCTGATCAGCGGCTTCGTGCTGCTGACGATCGCGGAGCCGGAGCTGGCCCACATCTTCGGCCTGATCTTCCTCGGCATCGCGATGATCGCGGGCTTCCGTGCGGTGGGCCCGATCGAGCTCGGCGCGCGCCCGACACCGGAGGTTGCCGGCCGGTCGCTGCGGTCGCTGCTGCGCCGTCCCCGCTAACACTTCGGACATTTCCGAATTGGGTGGTCTATGCCTGGGGCGGAAGTCCGGCTCCCGGCAGGATATACGCAGCTCAAGGCCTTGTAGTCTGCCCGTCATGGACATTGGCAAGGAGACGCACGAGTACGAGTTCGCTCCGTTGAGGAGCGACCCGTTCGCCCCCATCGTCGAGCCCGCCAGCCCCGCCCCGGTCGAACCGGCGCCGGTGAAGGAGCCAGCAACCACGTGACCCGGTCGCCCTTCCAGGACCAGTTCAGCGCGGACAGACCGACGACCCTCGTGGCGGGGGCCCTGCGTGGCTACCGGCAGTGGGAGGTCACCCTCGACATGAGGCTCAAGGCGGTGACCCAGAACCACATCTGGCACTCGCCCATGCGCGCGATCTGCCGTCACCCCGACACGACGCACGCGGCACCGCACGCCGACTGCTCATGCGGCATCTACGCCTGCCATCGCCCCGACGACGACCAGCTCGCCGCATCGTCGGTGCTCCACCCCGGCTGCGTCGTGACCGGCGTGGTCGAGGCCTGGGGCCGGGTCGAGGTCGGTGAGCGCGGTTTCCGCGCGCAACACACGAAGATCGTCGCGCTCGAGTACGCCATGCCGACGCAGGCCAACCTGGTCTCGGCGCTGGGCGAGTCGCGCTACATCTTCGACGAGCGCCGGCGCACCGAGCTGCCCGACGGTCGCGTGGTGAAGACGGTCGAGCTCGTGCTCTACCTCGGCCACCCGCGCAAGTGGGCGGACCGGCTCGCCGAGCGGTACCCCTCGGTCGACGTGTTCGGGGACCGCGCCGCGATGGTCCGCAAGTACCCCCCGATCGACGTCGCCGGTCTACTGCCCCGCTAGGCCGGCGCGGCGCTTCTCGAGGAAGCGGCGTTCGGCGGCGTTCCCGGTGCGGGCGATCGCCGCGTCGTACGCCCGTGCCGCCTCCGCGTCCCGGCCCAGCCGGCGCAGGAGGTCGGCGCGGACCGAGTGGTACACGTGGTACTGCTCGAGGTCCAGCCCCGCCACGATGTCCAGCGCCACCGCGGGCCCGTCGACCTCGGCCACCGCGACCGCGCGGTGCAGTGCCGCGACCGGGCTCGGCGCGATCGCCAGCAGCTGGTCGTACAACGTCACGATCTGTCGCCAGTCGGTGTCCGGCCCGTCGGTGTGCACCGCGTTGATCGCGGCCTGGATCTGGTACGGGCCCGGCTGGTTGCGGGCCAGGCAGGCGCGCACGATGGCCCGGCCCTCCGCCACCTGTGCCGGGTCCCAGCGGCCGCGGTCCTGGTCGGCCAGCAGCACGAGGTCGCCGTCCGCCGTGGTGCGGGCCGCCCGGCGGGCGTCGGTCAGCAGCATCAGCGCGAGCAGCCCGGCGACCTCCGGCTCGTCGGGCAGCAGCCCCGCCAGCAGGCGGCCGAGGCGGATCGCCTCGGCGGTCAGCGGCTCCCGGGTCAGCTCGTCGCCGGACGTGGCGGCGTAGCCCTCGTTGAAGATCAGGTAGAGCACCGCGAGCACCGACCGGAGGCGCTCCGGCAGGTCGGCCGCGCTCGGCACGCGGTACGGGATGCCCGCGTCGCGGATCTTGCTCTTCGCCCGCACCAGCCGCTGCGCCATCGTCGGCTCGGGCACCAGGAACGCGCGGGCGATCTCGGCGGTGGTGAGCCCGCCGAGCAGCCGCAGCGTGAGCGCGACCCGGGCCGGCATGGCCAGGGCGGGGTGGCAGCAGGTGAAGATCAGCCTGAGCCGGTCGTCGCCGATGGCGTCGGGTGCGGGCGGGTCGTTGACCACCAGCCGGGCCGCCTCCGCCTGGCGCGCGTCGCGGCTCGACTCGCGCCGGGCGTGGTCGATGGCGCGGTTGCGGGCGGTGGTGATGATCCAGCCGGCCGGGCTCGGTGGCAGGCCGGTCTCCGGCCAGCGCCGGACCGCGGTGGTGAACGCGTCCTGGACCGCGTCCTCGGCGGTGTCGATGTCACCGAAGACGCGGACCAGGACCGCGACGGCGCGGCCGTACTCCGCCCGGAAGACCTGTGCGATCTCCGCGGTGGTCACGTCGGACACGACTGGCATCATGCCAGCCGGCCCGCTACGGCAGATGCGTTCCGGGATCGCCGTGGAACGGGCGGACCTCGATGGGCAGCCGGGTCGCCCGGGCGAACCTGCGGGCCCAGCCGAGCGCCTCGTCGAGGTCGTCGGCGGCGAGGATGGTGAGGCCGCCGACATGCTCCTTGCCCTCCGCGTACGGGCCGTCCGTGGTCACGAACTCGGCACCGTCGTGCCGCACGACCGTCGACGCGGTGACCGGGTGCAGTCCGCCCGCGAAGACCCACGCCCCGGCGGCCCGCAGTTCCTCGTTGACCGCCTCGACGTCCTTCATGATCGGTTCGAGCTCCTCCGGCGGCAGCTGGCGACCCTCGCCGGGCTGCTGAACCGCCAACAGGTAGTGCTTCATCCGCTTCGTCCTCTCGTGTGGGCCATCCGACAGCTACACGAACGCGCACCGGCCCGATCGACAACCACTGGGAGAATCCTGCCGTGACCGAACTCTCGCTCTTCGCGCCCAACGGATACAGCCAGGTCGCCAGCCTGCCCGCGGGCAGCCGGCTGGTGTGGACCTCCGGCCAGGTGCCGGTCGACGCCGACGGCGCGGTGGCCGTCGGCGACTGGGCGGCGCAGACCCGCCAGGCGCTGCGCAACGTCGAGACGGCGCTGGCCGCGGCCGGCGCCGGCTGGGGCGACGTCTTCAAGCTCACCATCTACGTCACCGACGTCGCCGAACTGCCGACGATCCGCGCGGTCCGCGACGAGTTCGTCGACACCACCCGGCCGCCGACCAGCACGCTGGTGCGCGTCGCGGGCCTCGTGCACCCGGACTTCCTCATCGAGATCGAGGCCGTCGCGGCCGTGCCGGGCTAGCGCCCCGCGGCCGTCGGCGCGGGCAGGGCCACCGGCGTGGCCGGGCGGCGTGGCGTGACGATCGCGCGGTAGAGCAGCACGATGCCGATGATCTGCGCCAGGTGGTAGAGCGAGTCGCCGTCCAGGTAGACCGCGCCGGTGAGGTCCTCGGAAATCACCTTGGTCGCGGCGGCGGCGCCGCTGGCCACGATCGCGACCAGCATCGGCAGCGCCAGCGGGTGCCGGCGCCGGGCCGCAAAGGCCCAGAGCCCGATGATGGACGCGAACGTGATCGACTCGCAGGCGATCAGGGCGCTGATCCCGGCCTCGGTGGTGATCACGAGGCCGACGTACGCGCCGAGCCCACCCGCCCGGAGCACCCAGAACACCCGCCGGTGACCCGGGCCGAGCACCTCCTCCACCGTGGCGGCCAGCAGGCACGAGACGCCGAGCACGATCGCGACGCTGATCAGCGTCCAGCTCACCGTCGCCACCGCGGGCCACCGGACGAGGTAGCCGTGATGGACGAAACCGCCCAGGGCGGACAGCGCCAGCCAGCCGAGGGCGAACTCCCAGTAACGATGCGCCGGCGCCACCCGGCGCCGGAGCAGGGCGATCGCCAGCGCGCAGACGACCAGACCGAGCAGGAGGTCGGTCAGGGACTGGGCGGGCTGCGCCAACATCACTCCAAGCTACGCTGCCCGTCACGTCGAGTTCACCTCCTGGTACTCCTGCGTCGCTACCTTCCGCCGCATGCCCGCGATCCCAGAGGTCAGCGTCGTCATTCCCACCCGCGGCCGGCCGGACCTGGTCACCCGCGCGGTGCGGGGCGTGCTGGCCCAGACGTTCGACAACCTCGAGGTCATCGTGGTCGTCGACGGCCCTGACGAGGCGACCGTCGCCGCGCTGGGCGGGCTCGCGGATCCGCGGGTGCGGACGATCGTGCTGCCCAGCAGCGGCGGCGCGCCGAACGCCCGCAACACCGGCGTGGCGGCCGCGCAGGGCGCCTTCGTCGCGATGCTCGACGACGACGACGAGTGGCTGCCCGAGAAGCTGGCCGTGCAGCTCGACGAGGCCAAGTCGGCCAATGTGCCGCTGCCGATCGTCACCTGCCGGATCGTCAACCGCACGCCCCGGGTGGACGTCGTCATGCCCCGCCGGTTGCCGGAGTTCGGCGAGCCGCGCAGCGAGTACCTGACCGTCCGGCGCGGGCTGTTCCACGGCGACGGCTTCGTGCAGACCTCGATGATCCTGGCGCCGACCGCGCTGTTCCGTAAGGTCCCGTTCACCGTCGGCCTGCCGCGGCTGCAGGAGCTCGACTGGACGCTGCGCGCGCTCGCCGAGGACGGCGTGGACCTGTTCGTGGCCCCGGAGGCGCTTGTCGTCTGGCACACCGACGAGGACCGGCCGCGGCTGAGCCTGGCGTCGCCCTGGGAGCAGATGTTCGACTGGTCGCGGCGCAATCGGGCGTTGTTCACCCGCCGGGCGTACGCCGCCGTCACGATGAGCGTCATCAGCTCGATGGCCGTCGCCAGCGGCAGCTTCGGCGTGTTCCGCGCGGTGCTGGGCGAGGCGGTCCGGCACGGCCGGCCCGGCTTCTTCGACTACCTCGCCTTCCTGCAGATCTGGCTGGTGCCGCGGAAGCTGCGGGCCAAGCTCCGCGACCGGCTGCTGCGCCGCAAGGCCGCGGCGAAACCCGAGCGCGTGGCCGCGCCCGCTCTCTAGCGCACGGTCATCCGCCGCAGGCCCAGGCGGCCGACCATCACCGCGGCTCGGAGCAGCGACCGCACCCCGCCGACCTCCGCGGTGGACGGCGTCGGCCGGCGCCGGCCCGTGGTCAGGCTCTCGTCCCGCCGGCCGTGCACGGCGGCGACTGCGTCCTCGAGGGACTCGCCCGGCGCCCGGACCAGCTCGGCCCGGCGCACCGCCGCGGTGCGCCAGAGCAGCAGCGGCTCCGTCGTGCCCGCCCGGATCAGGCCGACCTGGTGGTGGTCCGCCAGCTCGACCAGGTGCCGGATGCGGTCCCGGGCGAGCTGGTGCGCGGCCGGCAGCTCCAGCAGGAACGGCGCCGGGAAGGCCGCCACCGGCTCGGTGACCAGGCGGACCCGGGGCTCGCCGCGGTAGGTCGCCGCGATCAGCCGCAGGTCGAGGCGCGGGTCGGCCAGCGGCGGGACCCGCGCGTCGTCGAGCTCCTCCCACGGCCCGAGCAGGTTGACCCGGACATCGGCCTCGGTGCCGCGGAGCACCGCGTCGGTCGCGGCCCGCACCCGCTCCAGCGGCTCACCGCCGACCGGGATGACCACCTCGACCAGCGGCACGGTCCAGACGCCGCCTCTCCGGGTGTGCCGGGGGTACGGGATCCGGTCCGCGAAGAACGGCTGGTTGTAGCGGGCCACCTCCGCGCCGGCCCGCATCACCTGGGTCCGGCCGAGGTGCCAGGCCCGGGCCGCCGGCTCCGGTACGAACACGGCGCCGGCCTGGGCCAGCCGGTAGCCGAACTCGGTGTCCTCGCCGAGCCGCAGCCCGGTGTCGAACCCGCCGGCCGCCGTGTAGCGCCCGGCTGACCGCCGCCGTGGCACCGACGTGGATGCGGAACGCCAGATGGTCGGCCATCCGGAGCTGGTTGGTCTGCGCGATGTACCGCTCGACGTAGTGGTGCGGCTCGCCGCCGGCGAACAAGGCCTCGGGGCGCAGGCAGGCCTCCGGCGCCGGCCACGGTCCGTCGACGAAGCGCTCGTAGCCGAGCGTCACCGCGTACGGCAGGACGTGGTGCCACCGGGCCTGCGCCGCGACGTGTTCCGGGAACGCGACCATGTCGGCGTCCAGCCAGTGCAGGATCTCGCCGGTGCTGTGCCGGACACCGCAGGCGAGCGCGTTGGCGCGGCCCCAGCCGGACTCGACCCGGACCAGCGCCGTCCGCTCCGGCCGCAGCGGCGGCAGAGTGAGCGCCGGGTCCGAGCCGTCGTCGACGACGACCACCTCGAGCAGCTCGGCCGGGTACGTCTGCCGGCTCAGCGCGGCCAACGTCCGGTCGAGCGTCGCGTGGCACCGGTACGCCGGGATGATCACACTGAACGACCGGGTGGGCCGCCAGCCGGCCAGCTCCGGCACGCGGACGGTGGACCAGTCGTTGCGGACCACCCGCGGTATGGCGTTCACGCCAGGCCTAACGCGGCTGACCGCCCGGACGACCCGCCGTTTGATCCAGCCGCCAGCGGGTAGGCCGAGGCAGGTCCCCCCTGTCCGCACGGTGTTGTCGCGAACAAGGAGGAGTCACGTGTTGCTGCTGCGAGACCTCGCCCACCAGGCGCCGCTGCGGCTGGCCGCCGGAGCCTTCGTGCTCAACTCGGGGCTGGAGAAGCGAGGTGCCGACGAGGTCACCGCGAAGGGCTACCACGGGCAGGCCGCCACGGCGTACCCCTTCCTGGGCGAGATGGAGCCGAAGCGGTTCTTCAAGCTGCTCTCGAGCGCCGAGATCGCCGTGGGTTCGGTGCTGTTGTTCCCGCTGGTGCCCGAGGGGCTCGCCGGGCTCGCCCTGACCGGGTTCGCGGCCGGGCTGGTGGGTTTCTACCTCCGGACGCCCGGCCTCCGGCGGGACGGCAGCCTGCGACCGACCGAGCAGGGTGTGCCGCTGGCCAAGGACGCCTGGCTGCTCGGCATCGGTCTGTCGCTGCTCGCGGACGACGTCGTCCGCAGCTTCACCCGCATGCGCAGGTAACGACCGGCCGGCCGTGGGACCACCGGGGCGGGCCAGGCGCGCTGAGCCGGATGGGGTTTGCTGAATCCCGCCCGACCCGCCATGGCGCTGGCTGTAATTGCTAGGGGGCGTCCCCCGGGGCGGAAGGTGGTCGATGCGGGCGGCGGGCAGCCGATTGATCAGCGTTGGTGCTTACCGGCCCTCGCGGGTCGTGTCCAACGCCGAGATCTGCGCGCGGATCGACTCGACCGACGAGTGGATCCGGCGGCGGTCCGGCATCGTCAGCCGCCGCTTCGCCGGCCCCGGCGAGACCGTGGTCAGCATGGCGGCGGCCGCGGGCCGCCAGGCGATCTGCCGCGCGGGCCTCGACCCTTCGGATATCGACACCGTGCTGCTGGCCTCGATGTCCTGGGTGCACCAGTCGCCGCCGGCCGCGCCCCAGGTGGCCGAGCAGGTCGGTGCCGCCGGCGCCGCCATCGACATCGGTGGCGCGTGCGCCGGGTTCTGCCACGCGGTCGCGATCGCGGACGCGCTGGTCCGGGCCGGGACCGCGGGCAACGTCCTGGTCGTGGGCTCCGAGCGGATGACCGACATCGTCGAGCCCACGGACCGGTCGATGGCGTTCCTGTTCGCCGACGGTGCCGGGGCTGTGGTCGTCGGCCCGGCGCCCGAACGGGGAATCGGCCCGGTGGTCTGGGGCGCCGACGGCGCGAAGGCCGCCCTGATTGCCCACCCGGTGCCGTGGACCAACCTCCGCGAGCATCCCGACGTGTGGCAACCTGACCTACCACCTGATCGCCGGCGGCGACGACCTCGTGCTGCGCCGGCCGCCGCTCGGCCACGTGCTGGCCACCGCACACGAC
>NZ_JBFAIU010000081.1:0-24517 GCF_040654855.1 Asanoa sp. NPDC050611 | reverse complement strand
CGCCGGCGAGTGTCCCGGCGTCGAGACCGAGGCGGAGTTCATCGCCGCGATCCGGGCCAAGCAGGCGGCCGGCGAACTCACTGTCGAGCGCGACCAGGAAGTCGAGCGCCTTAGGGTCAAGGATCTCGTCGTATCCGCTGCCCAGGACCTCGATCCGCATCATCAGAACTGCGCCTCCTCGGTCGATCCGCGTAGGGCCGTGGTCTCGCCGGCCGGGTTGAGCACCGTGCTGATCAGGTCGAAGTAGCCGGTGCCGACCTCGCGCTGGTGCTTGACGGCGGTGTAGCCGTGCTCCTCGGCCGCGAACTCCTTCTCCTGCAGGGCCACGTACGCCGGCATGCCCTCGGCGGCGTAGCCACGGGAGAGGTCGAACATCGAGTAGTTGAGCGCGTGGAAGCCGGCCAGGGTGATGAACTGGAACGCGTACCCCATGTGGCCCAGCTCCCGCTGGAACTTGGCGATCGTCGCGTCGTCGAGGTGCTTGCGCCAGTTGAACGACGGCGAGCAGTTGTAGGCCAGCAGCTGGTCCGGGTAGCGCTGCTTGATCGCCTCGGCGAACGTGCGCGCCTCCTCGAGGTCCGGCGTGCTGGTCTCCATCCAGATCAGATCGCTGTGCGGGGCGTACGCGAGGCCGCGCGCGATGCACGGCTCGATGCCCTCGTGCACCCGGTAGAAGCCTTCCGCGGTGCGCTCGCCGGTCAGGAACCGCTGGTCCCGCTCGTCGATGTCGGTGGTGAGCAGGTTCGCCGCGTGCGCGTCGGTGCGGGCCACGATCAGCGTCGGCACCCCGGCGACGTCCGCCGCGAGGCGGGCGGCCTCCAGGGTCCGGATGTGCTGGCCGGTCGGGATCAGCACCTTGCCGCCCAGGTGGCCGCACTTCTTCTCGGAGGCGAGCTGGTCCTCCCAGTGCACGCCGGCCGCGCCCGCGGTGATCATCGCGGTCATCAGCTCGTACGCGTTGAGCACGCCGCCGAACCCGGCCTCCGCGTCCGCGACGATCGGGGCCAGCCACTCGGTTTCCGTGTCGCCCTCGGCGGTGGTGATCTGCGCGGCCCGCAGCAGCGCGTTGTTGATCCGGCGCACGACGGCGGGCACCGAGTTGGCCGGGTAGAGGCTCTGGTCCGGGTACGTCTGCCCGGCGAGGTTCGCGTCGGCCGCGACCTGCCAGCCGGACAGGTAGATGGCCTTCAGCCCCGCGCGCACCATCTGCACCGCCTGGTTGCCGGTGAGGGCGCCCAGCGCGTGGACGTAGTCCTCGTCGTGCAGCAGGGTCCAGAGGCGTTCGGCACCCCGGCGGGCCAGCGTGTGCTCCTCCTGGATGGCACCCCGCAGCCGGACCACGTCGTCCGCGCTGTAGGTGCGCTCCACGCCGCGCCACCGCGGCGCGGTCGCCCACTCCTGCCGCAGCTGTTCCGCCGATTGGGTCATCGCCGACTCCTTACGTCGATAAGGCTCCTGCCGGTCACCGTCCCACAGCGGGAAATGAGCGCGCGAGGTACGGAATCAGCCAATTCTTGAAAAGTCCGGAGGCCGTTTTTGCGAAGTTGCGAATGGCCAATTGGCAACGTGCTAACATCGCGACGGATGGTGGAGGTGAGGCTGTAGTCAAGGGCCGCCTGGACCTTCGGTCGGCGCGAAAACCCGAGGAGGTGGCGTGGCGAAGACGTTCGCCGGCGCGCGCCTGCGCCGCCTGCGAGAGGATCGGTCCGTCTCCCAGATCGACCTCGCCCGGCAGCTGGGCATCTCGCCGAGCTATCTCAACCAGATCGAGCACGACACGCGGCCGCTGACCGTTCCGGTGCTGATGCGGATCACCGAGGTGTTCGGCGTCGACCCCGCGTTCTTCGCCCCGCACGACACGCCGCGGCTGGTCGCGGACCTGCGCGAGGCGCTGCCCGCCCGGGCCGGCCTGCACGACCTGACCGAGCTCGCGACCAAGCTGCCCGAGGTGGCCGAGGCGGTGATCGACCTCTACCGCCGCTACCGGCAGACCGACGACCAGCTCGCCGAGGTGGTCGGCGACCGCGACCTGGTGGCCGGCCGCAGCCCGCACGACCAGGTCAGCGACTTCTTCTACCGGCGACAGAACTACGTGCCCGCGCTCGACGAGGCCGCCGAGCACCTGGCCGCCCGGATCGGCGCCGGGCGCGGCGAGATCCTCGAGGCGCTGCGCACCCGGCTGGCCGACCGCCACGGCGTGCGGATCATCCGGGAGGACCATGAGCGGCTCGGTGGCGACCTGCACCGCTATCAACCGCAGACACGCACGTTGCATTTGTCGATGTCATTGCGACCGGGTCAACAGGCGATTCGGATGGGCGCGCAGATCGGCATGCTGGAATACGCCGATGAGATCGACGAAATCATCGAGGAAGAGAAGTTCGACGACGTTCAGACGCAGATTCTGACCCGGGTCGGGCTGGCCAACTATTTCGCGGCGGCGCTGATCCTGCCCTACGAGGCGTTCCTCGCGACCGCCGAGCGGATGCGCTACGACATCGGGCTGCTGACCGAGCACTTCGGCATGGGTTGGGAGAGCGTCTGCCATCGGCTGTCCACGCTGCAACGGCCCAAGGCGCGTGGGGTGCCGTTCTCGTTCGTCCGCGTCGACCGGGCCGGCAACATGTCCAAGCGCCAGTCGGCGACGGGCTTCCCGTTCTCCCGCTCGGGCGGCACGTGTCCACTCTGGAACGTCTACGAGGCGTTCAGCTCGCCCGGCCGGGTGATCACGCAGATCGCCGCGATGCCCGACGGCCAGCGCTACCTGTGGATCGCCCGCACGGTGATCCACCAGCACGCCGGGTACGGCCAGCCCGGCAAGGCGTTCGCGATCGGGCTCGGGTGCGAGATCCGGCACGCCGGGCGGCTGGTCTATTCGGCGGGCATGGATCTCGACTCGCCCGACGGCGCCACCCCGATCGGCCCGGGCTGCAAGACGTGCGAGCGGCTGACCTGCCCACAGCGCGCCGCGGCACCGATCGGGCGCCGGCTCGACCTCGACGAGAACCGGAGCACGTTCATCCCGTACCCCCTGATGGGCTGACGTAGCCTCGGGTTGATGGAGGCAGTCGACCAACTCACCCGCGCGGTGTTCGGGTTCGACCTGCGGCCGGGGCAGCGCACGGCCGTGGAGTCGATCGTCGCGGGCCGCGACACGCTGGCCGTGTTGCCGACCGGCAGCGGGAAGAGCGCGATCTACCAGGTGGGCGGGCTCGTGCTGGGTGGGCTCACGGTGGTGGTCTCGCCGCTGATCGCCCTGCAGCGTGACCAGGCCGCCGCGCTCGGGCGCCGGTCGAAGCCGTCCGGGGAGCCGGTCCGGGTGGTGCAGCTCAACTCGTCGCAGCACGTGGGGGAGCGGCGGGCGGCGATCGCGGGGCTGCGCGCGGGCGAGGTCGACTTCGTGATGCTCGGCCCGGAGCAACTGGCCAACGAGGAGTCGGTCGGCGCGCTCTCGGGCGTCAACCTGTTCGCGATCGACGAGGCGCACCTGGTCAGCCAGTGGGGCCGGGACTTCCGCCCCGAGTACCTGCGGCTGCCCATGGTCGCCGAGGCGCTGGGCGGGCCGACGATGGTCGCGCTGACCGCGACGGCGGCGCCGCCCGTGCAGGCCGACATCACCCGCGAGCTGAAGATGCGCTCGCCGCGCGTGGTCGTCACGGACTTCGACCGGCCGAACATCCACCTCGCGGTCCGCCGGGCGCGGCACGACCTGCCGGAGGACCGGGCGATCGACGACCGCACGGTCGAGGTGGTGCTGGCACACGACAGCCCGGCGCTGGTGTACGCGCTGACCCACGCCCGGTGCGAGGAACTGGCGTCGCGGCTGTACCTGGACGCCTACAAGGCGGCGCCGTACCACGCCGGGCTGCCGGCGGCGCGCCGCGCGCAGGTGCAGGACGACTTCCTCGCCGGGCGCCTGGACGTGGTGGTGGCGACGAGCGCGTTCGGGATGGGCATCGACAAGCCGGACGTCCGCACGGTGGTGCACGCCGGCATGACCGGCAGCATGGACGAGTACTACCAGGAGATCGGCCGCGCGGGCCGGGACGGTCAACCGTCGCGCGCGGTGGTGGTCTACGACCCGCGCACGATCCGCATTCCACGCCTGCTCGCCGCCCGCTCCCGGATGGCGCCGGCCACGGTGCACAAGATCGTCGACGCCCTGGAGGCGGCGCCCGGCCGGGTGAGCGTCAAGTCCGTCGTGGACACCAGCGGGGTGAGCCGGCAGCAGGTGCTGCGGGTCGTGGAGGAGCTGGAGGAGCTCGGCTTCCTGGAGCCGGACGGCAGCGACGGCGTGGTCAAGCCGGACCAGCTGCCGCCGGACACCTTCGCCCTGGTGTCCAAGGAGGGCGGACGCCAGCAGTCGATCCTGCGGTCCCGGATCGAGGCAGCCCGGGAGTACGCGGAGACGGACCGCTGCCGGCGTGCCGAGCTGCTGGGCTACTTCGGCGAGCACTACGACCCGCCGTGCGGTGCGTGCGACAACGACGAGGCCGCCGCGGCCGCGCGCGCCCAACCGTCCAAGGCGCAGGTGGGCCGCCGGCACCACGAGCCCGACGCGAACGCGACCCGGGTCCGCCACCGCCTGTGGGGCGAGGGGACGCTGCTCTCCCGCGACGAGCACGAGCTGACGGTCGCCTTCGACGCGGTCGGCTACCGCCACCTGACCCCGGCGGTGCTGGAGAACGGCATCCTGACGATCGAGCGGTAGCCGGCCGGCTATCCGTGCGCCACCACGACGGGGCAGTGTGCGTGGTGCAGCAGCTGCGGACATACCGAGCCCAGCAGGGTGCTGGTGACCGGACCGCGGCCGCGGCTGCCGATGACGACGACCCGCGCGGTGCGGGAGTGCGCGACCAGGGCGTCGGCCGCGCCGCCGTGGGCGACCACGACCCGGGCGTCGACCTCCGGGTGCCGCTGACGCCAGGGATCGAGCTCGTCGGCCAGGTCAGCGGTCATCGTCTGGTCGCGGTCGTCGAGCGCGTAGACCAGTGGCTGGTAGCCGAAGCCGAGCGCTGGCGACGGCGGATAGTAGGCGCGCACCGCGAGCAGGGGAGCGTGGTGCTCGCTCGCGAGGTCGAACGCCGTCTCGACCGCGATGCGCGACGCGTCGGAGCCGTCGCAGCCGACGACCACCTGTCCGGTCCGCTCGCCACCGCGGACGACGGCGACCGGACTGTCGGCGCGGGTGGCGACCTGCCAGCTCACGGAACCGAGCAGGAGACTCCGGACGCCACCGCGACCGCGGCTGCCCACGACGAGCATCGCGGCGTTGGCGCTCGCGTCCAGCAGCGTTCCGACGGCGGGGCCGGTCACGTCCCGCGCACGGACGTCGACGTCGTGGCGCACCCGGGCGGCGGCCTCCTCGGCGATCGCTGCGGGCTCGTCAGGCTCATGAGCCGAGAGGACGCACAGCGGCACACCGCGCAGGGCAGCCTCCTCGGCGGCCCACCTGACGGCGGCCGTCGCGCACGCGGAACCGTCCGTACCGACGACGATCTCTCGGCGGTCCATGGGTCTCGCCCTTCTCTCACCTCAAGCGTGGCACGGTCCCCGGTTGGTTTTGACAGGCACCTGTCATTATGGTGGACAGCATGACCCACCTGTCCCGCGTCGTGGTCTCGACGGCCTCGCTGCCGCGCGCGCTCTCGTTCTACGGCGACCTGCTGGGCCTGCCGTCGGTCCCGGCCGGCCCCGGCCTCGCCACCCTCGACGCCGGCGGCACGTCGGTGCTGCTCCACGAGCGCCCGAGTGTCCCGAGCGACACCGCGGTCGCCGCGTCGTTCGTGGTGGTCGACCTCGACGCGCTCGTCGCCCGCTGGCAGGCCGCGGGCGGCGCGGTGGTCGACCAGCCGGCGACGCAGCCGTGGGGTGAGCGGATGGCCGTGGTCCGCGACCCCGACGGCCACCTGGTCTGCCTGGTCGATGCGACCTGAGCCGCGCCCCGGCGACACCGTCACCGGGCTGGTCGACGCGGTGATCGCGGTCGCCGGTGCCTTCACCGCCCAGGGCGACTCACTGGTCGGCGACCTGGGCCTGACCGCGTCCCGCTGGTTGCTGCTCGGCGCGCTGCAGGACGGTCCGGCGACCATCGCGGCCGTGGCGAGACGCCGCGGGCTGCGCCGGCAGAGCGCCCGCGAGAGCATGGACCGCCTGGAGCGCGCGGGCCTGGTCGCCCGTTCACCGAACCCGGCCGACGCCCGGGCGCCGCTGTTCACCCTGACGGCCGCGGGCCTCGGCGCCCTGACCGCCGTCGAACCGCGTCGCGCGCGCTGGGCCGAAGACCTGGAGTCCCAGCTGGATCCCGCCGCCCTGGCGACGACGCTGGCCTTCCTGACCACCCTGCGCCAACGGCTGCGCGACGGATGAAGGTGCGCCTAGGTCGTGGCGCGTAGCAGGGCGGTGGTGGCGGCGTCGACCGCGGCGACGACCGCCGCGCGGTGGCGGGCGCGGCGGGTGGCCTCGTCGTCGCCCGCCGGGTTGCGGATCTCCGGTGAGGTGTTGTGCCAGGCCTGGGCCGCGGCCAGCGCGATCATCAGGGTGTCCATCGCCGCTTCCAGCGTGGTGCCGTGTGCGCCGGCCAGTTCACCGGCCTTGTCCAGGTGGGCGGCGAGTTCCTGTTCCGATGCCTCCGGACGTTCGAGCGTCTTCCACTGCACCAGGCGCAACAGGCCCGGGTCGTCGGCGAACCGGTCGAACAGCGCTCCCGAATAGCCCGGTAGGTCGTCCGCGCGGAACGGGACCAGGTCCGCGAGGACGCGCAGGCGGCCGGCGAGGACGGCGTCGAACAGCGCGTCCTTCGAGCCGAAGTACGCGTAGATCGCCTGCTTGTTGGCGGCGGCCGCGGCCGCTATGCGGTCGACCCGGGCGCCGGCCAGGCCGCGCTCGACGAACTCGGCGTACGCGGCGTCGAGCAGCCGGGTGCGGGTCGCCGCGGAGTCGTATGGCGCCATGGCCACCAGGATAAACCAACCACCTGGTTTGACGATTGCCCCGAGCCGACGTAGCGTCGCAACCAACCAACCAGTTGGATTAGAAGCGAGGCATGAGATGTCCCTGATCACCACCCCGTTCGGCCCGAAGTCAACCGCCGCCGACGTCATCGCGGGCGTCGACCTCACCGCCAAACGTGCCCTGGTGACCGGCGCGACCTCCGGCATCGGCCGCGAAACAGCGCGCGCACTGGCCACGGCGGGCGCAGAGGTCACACTGACCGCACGCGACCCGGCGGCCGGCGAGCGGGTGGCGGCCGAGATCCGGGTCGCCGCCGGCCACGACCGGGTCCACGTGGCCGTGCTCGACCTCGCCGACCGGGCGAGCATCGACCGGCTCGTCAAGAGCTGGCCCGGGCCGCTCGACATCCTGGTCAACAACGCCGGCGTGATGGCGATCCCGGACCTGCGGCGCACCGCCGACGGGTGGGAGGAGCAGCTCGCCGTCAACCACCTCGGCACCGCGGCGCTCACCCTGGGGCTGCACCCGGCGCTGGCCGCGGCCGGCCGGGCGCGGGTCGTCACCGTCAGCTCCTCGGCCCACCTGATGGCACCCGTCGACTTCGACGACGTCAACTACACGACGCGTCCGTACGAGGCGTGGACCGCGTACGCCCAGTCCAAGACCGCGTCGATCCTGTTCACCGTCGCGCTCGCCGCGCGCTGGGCGCCCGACGGGATCACCGTCAACGCGCTGCACCCCGGCGGCATCGTGACCAACCTGCAGCGCCACCTCGACGACGCGCAGCTGCGGTTCGTCGGCGCCGTCGACGCGGACGGCACCAGGCTCGACGTGCCGCCCGGCTGGAAGACGACCGCCGAGGGCGCGGCGACGAGCGTGCTGCTGGCCGCGTCGCCCGTGGTCGAGGGCGTGACCGGCCGCTACTTCGAGGACGCCAACGAGGTGCCCGTCCTGTCCGACCCGGCCGGTGTCCGCAGCGGCGGCGTCGCGGCGTACGCGATCGATCCGGACCTCGCCGCGCGCATGTGGGACACGACCATGGCGATGCTGGGCCGCTAGATTGGTCGTTGATGGACCTGCGTGACCGCACCGTCGTGCTGACCGGTGCCACCGACGGCATCGGCCGGGCCACGGCGGTCCGGCTCGCGGGCCGGGTCGGGCACCTGGTGCTGCACGGCCTCGAGCCCCGCGACGAGGTCGCCGCCCTCCTCGACCAGCTGCCCGGCCGGGTCACCTACCTGACCGCGGACTTCGGCCACCTCGACCAGATCACCCGCCTGGCCGACGAGATCCGCGCGGCCACCGACCGCGTCGACCTGCTGGTCAACAACGCCGCCCGGCCCGGCGCGCGACGGCGCGCGGTGACCGCGGACGGCATCGAGGCGACGCTGCAGACCAACTATCTGTCCACAGTGGTGTTGACGACCGCGTTGCGCGACGAGGTGGGGCGCGTGCTCAACATCGCGTCCGCGACCCACCTGTCCGCGCGGCTGCAGCTCGCGGACCTGGGCCTGGCCGCGGGTGGTTACTCCGCGGTCAACGCGTACGCGCAGTCCAAGCTCGCCATCGTGACGTACACCTGCTGGCTCGCCCACCAACTCGACGGCCGGCGACAGGAAGCGGCGAGCATGCACCCAGGCATCATCCACTCCCGGCTGCTGGCCGGCATGTTCGCGATCGAGGGCGACCCACCGGAGCACGGCGCGGACAACATCCTGCGGGTGGCGACGCGGCCAGGCTCGATCAACGGCCGCTACTTCGACGAGAGCGAGCCGGCCCGCCCCAACCCGGCGGCCGAGGACCCGGCCATCCAGCGCGAGCTGCTCGACCGCACGACCGCGCTGCTGGCACCGATCGGCGTCGATCCGGCGTAGCCCGGGTGCGCCCGGTCACGGTCGCATCCGCGGATCGTGGGTGGGGTCGGCGAACATGGGCGGGCAGCCATGGTCGATCGCCTCGGGGCGCAGTTCGTAGTGCCAGGGCTCGTTCCGGTAGATCTGGCACAGCCCGTACGCGGCGCCGTGATCCGAAAGCCACGCGGTGGCATCGGAGGGCCCGACGTCGACCGCCCTCCCGGCGACGTGCGCGGACGTGTCGACGGTGGCGACCCACCGCGCGGCTTCCTCTTCCGAGCCGTACTTCGCGACCGCCTCCCGGAGGAGCTGATTCTGGTACGCCGGGGAGCGCCACCCGCTGTTGACGCGGAACTCGACGCCGTCGTCAGCGGCATCCCTCGCCGCTTCGCGCAGGGCCAGAAGTAGTTCGGGGTCGAGGTTCGCCACCCCGGCAAACTGGTCATCGAACACGGTCACACGACCGCGGAGGACGCCGTCATCCTCCGTGACGGCACCGTCGTCATGGGTAGTCGTGCCGTCGTGGTCGCCGCGGGGGACGTCGACGAACGCCGAGCTCGACGGCGCCAGGTGATAGACGAGGGTCCCGATGATCGCAGTGGCAACGACGATCAGACCGACAGCGGTTCGACTCATGCGGCCAGTGAAGGCAACGTGGTGTTGTCGGCCCGTATGCGGTTTTCGATAGGCCGGCGATATGTGCCGGCTCGTAGCATCGGACGGGTGCGTGTGTTGATCGTCGAGGACGAGCCCTACCTGGCGGAGGCCATCCGCGACGGCCTGCGGCTGGAGGCGATCGCGGCTGACATCGCCGGAGATGGCGACGCCGCCCTGGAATTGTTGAGCATCAATGCGTACGACCTTGCCGTCCTCGACCGCGATATTCCTGGGCCCTCCGGCGACGAGATCGCCAGACGCATCGTCGCTTCCCGTACCGGCATGCCGATCCTGATGCTGACCGCCGCCGACCGGCTCGACGACAAGGCGTCCGGGTTCGGGCTCGGCGCCGACGACTACCTCACCAAGCCGTTCGAGCTCCGCGAGCTCGTGCTCAGGCTCAGAGCGCTCGACCGCAGGCGTGCGCACAACCGGCCGCCGGTGCGGGAGATCGCCGGTCTGCGGGTAGATCCGTTCCGGCGCGAGGTCTACCGGGACGGCCGGTACGTCGCACTGACCAGGAAGCAGTTCGCCGTGCTCGAGGTCCTCGTCGCTGCCGAAGGCGGTGTCGTCAGCGCCGAGGACCTGCTCGAACGCGCCTGGGACGCGAACGCGGACCCGTTCACCAACGCCGTACGCATCACCGTCTCGGCACTGCGCAAACGCCTCGGAGAACCCGGGATCATCGCCACCGTGGCCGGCGTCGGCTACCGCATCGACACCGTGCCCGGCACCGGACGTCAGGAGCTGGATCATGGATAGGCCGTCCGGTGTGAGCGTTCGCCTCAAACTCACTCTCAGCTACGCGGGGTTCCTCATGGTCGCGGGCGCCCTGCTGCTCGCGGTGGTGTGGGTGTTCCTGCTGCGTTACGTCCCCGACGGTCGGCGACACCCCGACGTTCGGTTCCTGGTGCCCGCTAGTCCTACCCGGTCCGACCTCTGGGACGCTTTCGCGCCGAAGGCCGCCGCCGCGTTGGTCGTGCTGCTGGTGTTCGGCCTTGTGGGAGGGTGGCTTCTGGCTGGCCGGATGCTCGCACCCCTGGCCCGGATCACCGCTGCGACCCGCATGGCGGCGGACGGGTCGCTCTCCCACCGGATCTGGCTGGCGGGCCCCAGAGACGAGTTCCGCGAGCTCGCCGACGCCTTCGACGCCATGCTCGCGCAGCTCGAAGCGCACGTCGGCGAACAGCAGAGGTTCGCGGCCAACGCCTCACACGAGCTGCGCACCCCGCTGGCGATCTCGCAGACACTTCTCGAGGTGGTCCGCAAGACTCCGGGAGGGGACACCAGCGAGCTCGTCGACCGCCTGCATGCCGTCAACGCCCGAGCGATCGACCTCACCGAGGCGCTGCTCCTGCTCAGCCGCGCCGGTCAGCGGTCCTTCGCTCGAGAGCACGTCGACCTGTCCCTGGTCGCGGAGGACGCCACCGAGACGCTGCTCACGCTCGCCGAGAAGCGCGGTATCACCATCGACACGTCCGGCGACTTCACGCCGACCGTCGGCTCGCACGCGCTCCTCCTGCAGATGACCACGAACCTCGTCCACAACGCGATCGTCTACAACCTGTCCGACCGGGGCACCGTCTGGGTCAGGACCGGCGGCGGCCCCGGCGGTGTGGTGCTCTCCGTCGAGAACACTGGTGAGACCCTGACCCCACAGCTGGTTTCCACGCTCGCCGAGCCGTTCCAGCGCGGCACCGAACGCACCCGCACCGACCACGCGGGCGTCGGCCTCGGCCTTGCGATCGTCAACAGCATCACCCAGGCGCACGACGGGACACTCACCCTCACCCCGCGGGCCGCCGGCGGACTCTGCGTCACGGTGCACCTACCGGCCGCGCCACGCGGTTGAGCCCGGTCGGGTCAGAAAGTGGCGATCGGGTTGACGGGGCTGCCGGACGTACCGGCGAACCGGACGGGCGCGACCGCGAGGTGGAAGTCCCACTGGCCGAGCTCTGCAGCGGTCGCCGCGCAGTCCTCCAGGTCGCAGTTGTCGAGCAGCCACAGGCCCATCGCGACAAGGCTGACGGCGTGCACCGGCATCAGCACGTCTTCGTACCCCGACGGCTGAACGTCCTGGGGTGTGTCGGCTCCGATCAGCGCGACCTCCCGTTCGCGCAGCCACGGCAGGCACGACGCGTGCCAGCCGGCCTGCGTGAAGCCGCCGGCCACACCGGCCTCGTGCCGGGCGCGGCCGTAGCCGGTCCGCAGGAGTACCGCATCGCCGGATCGCACCCGCACACCCTGGCGGCGCTCGGCCTCCTCGAGATCATCGGGGAACACCCCCTGCCCTGGTTCCAACCACGGCACATCGCGGACCCTCGCCACATCCAGCACGACACCTCGCGTGACGATCCCGTTCGCCGCCGCCGTCACGGCCGCCCAGCCCGATCCCGTGGCGGGGTCGACCAACGCGTGCGACCGCCCGTTGTACATCGTGCCGTCCCAGAAGATGTGGCACGGCGAGTCGAGGTGGGTGACGGTGTTGCCGTGGAACGTGATGCCCAGTCGCTCGGACGAGAAGCCCCAGCGCCGGTCGGCGTGGAACGCGGGCACCGGCATGTCCTCGGCACCCGGCATGTCGGCGGCGCACGGGCACGTCGTCGTCGACCGCTCCATCTCTCCCGGGACGGCAACCTCCCATGCGCACGACACGCTCCTGCCGTGCCGGACAGCCCGCGCCGCCGCCAGCCGGACGTCGTCGGTGATGTGGTTCAGCGTGCCGAGCTCGTCGTCGTCGCCCCACCGTCCCCAGTTCGACAGCGTGTCGAAGTATCCGAGCACGTCGTCCTGCGTGGGCATGGGTCGCTGCGCCGTCATCCCAACCGACTCCTCCGGTCACGCGGTTCGCGGCATCACACTAGATCACGCCACTGGATCGACGGCGTCACCGATGACGGCTGGTGTCGTCGAGAACGCGTAAAAACCGCGATGATCTTCCTGTCTGGTCGGTGTAGCCCTGCCGTCGATAGAACTCGTGCGCGTCATGGCGGTGGTCGCCGCTGGTGACCTCCATGCGTTCGCATCCACGACTGGTGGCGAACGACTCCGCCGCCGCGACGAGCTGGTGGCCGACGCCTTGGCCGCGGGCGCGATCGGAGACGACCAGAGCGACGATCCGGCCCCAGGTGCCGGTCCGCTCGAAGAACGGGCAGATGTGCACCGCGACAAGGCCGAGAACATCGCGGCCCGCATCGGCCACGTACGCCGCGCTCCACGGGTCGCCGCTCCAGGTCTCGATCCGAGTCGCTGTCATCGCGGTGCCATCCTGCGGGTAGCCCAACTGGTGAAGCAGCCCGTTGACGGCCGCGGCGTCGGCGGAGTGCGCGAGTCGTACCTGCATGGTTCCCCTGTCTCGATTACGTGATGGGAAAATCGAAATAGGTCTCTGGATAAGGCTCGTCCTTGAGTGTGTAGTGCCACCATTCGCGTTCGTACCGGGCGAAGCCGCAACCCTCCATGATGGAGCACAGATGGCGCCGGTTCGTCGTCTCGACCTCCTTGATTCCTGCTGCGCCATGATGGGAGATCGAATCCATCAGGTCGTGGTCGCCGCCCATGGCAGCAAGCTCGCCCGTAGCCAGATGAAAAAGCGTCAGGTCAACGGTGCTGCCCCGGGTGTGTCCGGACCTGGCGGCCACGTATCCCTTTTCGAACATCTCGGTCCGGTCGATGTTCGGATAATGTCGCGGCTTCGTCCGGCCGTCCTCCGGTTGTCTCGACCAGCCCAGAAAGCCGTCCACGGCGCGTTGCGGGCGATAGCCGTCCCAGAGCAGGAGGCCGAAACCCAGTGAGGCGGCCTTCTCCCGCGCTCTTTCGAGGGCGGTGCACAAGTCCCTGGTGCCGACAATTCGATTTGCCAGATATCCGGCCACCGGTCTCCCGGTAAAGTTGTCCCAGGTGGCGTATTTGGCGTCCCACCGTATCCCGGCGACGAACTCGTCGACGAAGACGAAGTCATTCCTCATCGGAGATTCCCTGCCGCCAACGACACGACCCGATCGAGCACTTCGCCGAGCGGCAGACCGGCGGCCGCCATCATCCTCGGATAACGGCTGTACGAGGTCAGGCCGGGCAAGGTGTTGACCTCGTTGAGAACCACCGTTCCGTCGGCCGCGAGGAACATGTCCACGCGCGACAGTCCGCGGCATCCCAGGGCGCGATACACGGCCTTCGCCGTCTCCTGAACGAGCAGGCGCTGCGCCGGGGAGATGTCCGCGGGAACGATCGGCGTCGAGTTCTCCGACCCGCTCTCCGGCTCGCTCTCCTGATGGATCCTGAAAAAGCCGTGCGAGAGCGCGATGCGATCCACCTCGCCCACGAGCAGGTCCCGATCGTTGCCCAGGACGGCGCATCCGACTTCGCTGCCGACGACAGCTTCCTCGATCAACACCTTGGAGTCGTACTCCCGTGCGGTCTCCACCGCACCCGGCAGTTCCTCCTTGCGGACCACCTTGGTCACGCCGAACGACGAGCCCGAGCGGGCCGGCTTCACGAAGACGGGATAGGTGAGCTGGTCGGCATCGACGTGCTCGGTCGCCGTGACGGTGCAGAAGTTCGGCGTCGCGATTCCCGCGCTTCCGGCGACGATGTAGGCAAGGGACTTGTCCATGCACAGGGCGGAGCTCTGGACGTCGCAGCCGGCGTACGGGATGCCGGAGAGCTCCAACAGGCCCTGCATGGCGCCGTCCTCGCCGAGCTTGCCGTGCAGAACGGGCAACACCAGGTCCAGACGGATCGTCTCGTACGTTCCGCGATCCAGGACCAGCAACCCGTGGACGCTTCTGTCCGGTGACAGCACGACCGGACGGGAGGCGCCGTTCTCCCAGTTCGCGTCAGGGCGGTCACAGAGCTTCCAGGCACCGCTTTTCGTGATGCCGACGAAGAACGGCTGGTACTTGTCCGTATCGAGGTGCGAGGCGACCTCCCGCGCGGACTTGACAGAGATCGGATGCTCTTCCGAGCAGCCCCCGAAAATGACTCCGACCCGCAACCTAGCCACGGCGCGACCTGCTTTCGAAGTGCACACAGTTGATGATGGAGCTTTCCACGATGTCCCTCAGGGCATGGTCCGTGTAATACGCGGTGTGCGGGCTGATCAGCACATTCGGCAGCTCCTGCAACCGCAGCAAAAGCTTGCTCTCGACGGGTCTGTCCCTGCGGTCGACGTAGAATATTCCGTCCTCGCCTTCCAGGACGTCGAGCGCAGCTCCGCCCAACCTGCCGCTTTCCAGTGCCGAAACCAGCGCCGCGGTGTCGAGCAGGGAACCCCGCCCGGTGTTGATGATGAACGCGCCGTGTTTGAGCCGGCCGATACGCTGCCGATTCAACAGGTGGTGAGTGTCCGCGGTGAGGGGCGTGTGGAGCGTCACGATGTCGCTCTGCCGCAGCAACTCGTCGAGCGGGACGTGAAACGGAGAGGCCATGTCGCGACGGTCATGGGCCAGTACGCGGCAGCCAAAACCGCGAAGCCTGTTCATGACCGCGGCACCGATGCGGCCGGTTCCGACGACCCCGACGGTCAGGTCGCGCAGCTCCTTCCCGCAGGCATCACCCAACCTGTAGTCGTGAACGTCCGTGCGGCGGATGATGGACTTCGCGTCGCGGACGGCCATCAGCATCAGCATCAGCGTGTAGTCGGCCACGCTGTCGGGCGAATAGGCGACGTTTTCCACGGAGATGCCGACGCTCTGCGCGTAACCGACATCGATGTGGTTGTACCCGACGCTTCTCGTGGAGATGTACGCGACCCCGGCCTGACTGAGCGCGAGCAGAGTCGAATTCGTGACCTGAGTCTTGTGACCGACGCTGATGCACCGGTTCCCGGATGCCAGGTCGACATTGGCTTCGGATACCGCCGCGGCCGTGGTGGTCGGCGTCACGCCGATGCGAGCCGCCGTCTTCCGGAACAGGACGGCCTCGTCCGGCCCGCACCCATAAACCGTGATTCCCGTCGTCGGGATCGCTGGGCTCCACGCGGACGCTGGATTGCTGTAGGTCATGCCTTCCAGTCAAGGGAGCGCGGTGTTGCGAGCACGTATGTGGTTTTCGGTATGCCGACGATATGCTACGCGCCGGTAACCTGGCCCCACATCTGTCCACAGTGGTGCCGTACGATGGGACGCGTGCGAGAATCCCGGCGGCCCGCGACGATGGCCGACGTCGCCCGCGCGGTCGGTCTGTCGCACCAGACCGTCTCCCGGGTGCTCAACGACCATCCGCTCGTGCGCCCCGAGACCCGCGCCCGTGTGCGCAAGGCGATCGAGGAGCTCGGCTACCGCCGCAACTCCGTCGCCCGCGCCCTGGCCACCCGGCGGTCGCGGACGCTCGGCGTGATCACCTTCAACAGCACGTTGTACGGCCCCGCCAGCACCCTGTTCGGCATCGAGCAGGCCGCCCGCGACGCCGGGTTCGTGGTCAGCATCGACAGCCTCACCGCGCTGACCGCCACCTCGGTGCGGGCCGCCCTCGACCGGCTGGCCAAGCAGGCCGTCGAGGGCATCATCGTGATCGCGCCCCTGTCCGGCACCGCCGAGGTGCTGGAAGCGCTCGCCGGCGAGCTGCCGGCCGTCGTCGTCGAGGGTGGCGCGGTGCCGGGCCTTGGCTCGGTCAGCGTCGACCAGGCCGAAGGCGCCCGCCGGGTCACCCGGCACCTGCTCGACCAGGGTGCCGGCACGGTCTGGCACGTCGCCGGCCCCGGCGACTGGATCGAGGCCGAGGGGCGCGTGCTCGGGTGGCGCGGCGAGCTGCGGCGCGCCGGCGCGACCGTGCACCGGCCGTTGCGCGGCACCTGGAGCCCGTCGTCGGGCTACGAGGCGGGCCGGATCCTGGCGACCCGCACCGACGTGGAAGCCGTGTTCGTCGCCAACGACCAGATGGCGCTCGGCCTGCTCCGGGCGTTCCACGAGGCGGGCGTGCGGGTCCCGGGCGACGTCCTGGTCGCCGGCTTCGACGACGTGCCGGAGGCCGCGTACTTCACCCCGCCGCTGACCACCGTGCGGCAGGACTTCACGACCGTCGGCCGGCGCAGCATCGAGCTGCTGCTCGAACAGGTGGCCGCGGGGCGGCCGGTCGAGCGCCGCGCGGTGGTGCCGGTCGAGCTGGTGGTCCGCCAGAGCTCGACCCGTCGGTAACCTCCGCGCCACACGCTTGACATCCGGCGAAAGATCACCAAGGCTGAATGTTAGCGATAACATTCGAATACAGAGAGGCGCGCCGACATGGCCGAGCCCGCCCTCCACCGTCGATTTGTCACCCCCACCCCTACCCCCAACCCCGACGCCGTCGCCGCCGCCCGCATCGAGCTGCGCCAGCTGCGCTACTTCGTGTCCCTGGCGGAGGAGCTGCACTTCGGGCGGGCCGCGGCCCGCGAGCACATCGTCCAGTCCGCGCTGAGCCAGCAGGTCCAGCGCCTGGAACGCACCCTCGGCGTCCTGCTGGTCCAGCGCACCACCCGGCACATCGAGCTGACCACCGCGGGCGCCCGCTTCCTGCTCGAGGCGCGGCAGATCCTGGAGCACGTCGACCGGGCCGCCGGCCTCGCACAGGGCCTGACCGACACGCCGCCGGCGCTGCGGGTCGGCCTGCTCGACGAGGGCTACGAGGCGGTCCGTCCGGTGCTGCACGCCCTGCGCGCCCGCCATCCGGACCTGGAGCTCCACCAGGTCCAGGCGGGCGTGCCCGAGCAGTGCCGCATGCTCGCCGACGGCCGCCTCGACGTCGGCATCGGGCGCAGCTGCGCGGTGCCGGCCCAGATCGCGTCCGAACTGTTCCGCCTCGACCCGCTCGGCGTGCTCGTGCCGCCCGACCACCGGTTGGCCCGGCTGCCGGTCGTCCCGGTGTCGGCCCTGGCCGGCGAGACGCTGCTGCTGCCCGACGAGACCCGCGCACCGGAGCTGGCCGAGTTCGTCACGGAGATCTGCCGCGCCGCGGGCTTCGTGCCCGCCGCGCACCGCGGCTCCGTGCAGCACCTGCGCGCCGCCGTCGACCTGGTCACCGCGGGCGACTGCGTGATGTGCGCGCCCGCCTCGACCGCGGAGCGCGCGAAGCCGGCCCGCTGGCGACCGCTCGCGCCGACCGTCCCGCGCTACCCCTGGTCGGTGCTGTGGCGCGCGGAGCGGCCGGCCAACGAGGTGCGCGCGTTCGTCGCGCTGGCGCGGGAGCTGTCCCGGGCCGAGGGCTGGCGCGACCCGCGCGAGACCCGGGTCCTAGCGAGCTAGCTGGTCGAACAGCCGCCACTGCCCCTCGGAGACCACCTCGACGGCACCGTCGACCACCTTGACGGCGGTCTGGTCGTCGATCGCGTACGTGGGCGCGGGGATCCGGGCCGCCCACTGCTCCGCGTTGGCCAGGGAGGCGTCGGGGTGGCGCGGGTGCGCGTAGTGCGGGATCACCGCGAAGTCGACGAGCCCCGCGCCCTGCCCGGTGACCAGGATCCGGTCGACGTCACCGTCGGGCGTGGCGAAGACGACGTCCTCCGACTTGAGCGGCTCGTCCTTCGCCCGGGGCGGGTCGATGTAGGTCTCGACGAAGGTCGAGGTCGCGGCCATGCTCCCGGCGCTCACCCCGACGTAGACAGCCTCGGAGCGCAGCGTCGGCAGCAGCGTGGCCAGCCCGGAGCGGCGCAGCCAGGCGGCGAGGAACATGGGGTCGCCGCCACAGACCAGCAGCGCGTCGGCGTCGCGGACCGTCGGCTGCCAGGCCGACTCCTCGATGCTCGGCAGCACGGACAGCTCGAGGATCCCCAAAGACTGCCACCCGAGCTGGGCCAACGGCCCCCCTGGGCTGTTGCCGCTGATCGTGCGGTAGGCCATGGCCGGACCGCCGGGGAACGGGTAGAGGGCCGTCGGGATCAGGAGCGCGGTCGACTCGGCGATCGGCTTGCCCAGCAGGTCGACCAGCGCGTCCTGAATGCTGGCGTTCCTTATCCCGCCCGAGGTGAGGAGCAGCCTCATGGTCGTCCTGCCTTCCCGCGTGGACTTCGCCGGCACATGCTAACGCCGGACGAACCCGCCCATAGGCCCTACGACAGCCGGATCATGTTCCACGACAGCGGCGGCAGGACCGCCTGGAGCCGGCCGCTGTCGAGCTTGGGCGCGTCGAGGAGGCGCGGAGCGACCCGGTCCGGGTGTGCCTCGTCGTTGACCGCGTCCGGGTCCTCGTCGAAGAGCGCGACGTGCTCCGCCGAGCCGAGCGACGGCAGCGCGCGGGCGTCCACGTCGAGGGTCAGCTCCTGTTCCTGGTCACGGTTGACCGCGAACAGCACCACACCGTCCGCGTCGTCGGCCAGCACGGCCACGGCGTCGAGCACCGGCACCTCGCCGTGCACCGCCGTCTCGTACACCGGGCTCGTGGGTTCGAGGCGCAGGACCGTGCCGCGTCCGTGCCGTGAGGTGAGCGCGAACGGGTGGTAGCTGCTCTGCCGCCAGGCCGCACCGCCGGGCGCCGTCATGATCAGACCGATCACGTTGACGAGCTGCGCCTGGCAGCCGATCCGCACCCGGTCGGCGTGCCGGAGCAGGCTGATCAACAGGTTGCCGACCACGACCGCGTCCGTCACCGAGTAGACGTCCTCGATCAGCCGCGGCGTGCGCTCGATCGCCAGGTTCTCCTCGCCCGCGAACCGGGTCTGGTACCAGACGTTCCACTCGTCGAACGACAGGTTGATCCGCTTGCGGTGCCGGCCGACCGCCCGCACGTGGTCGGCCGTCGCGACGACCGCCTCGATGAACGCGTCCATGTCCGCCGCCGACGCGAGGAAGCTGCCGCGGTCGCCGTCGCGCTCCTGGTAGTAGGCGTGCAGCGAGACGTAGTCCGCGACGTCGTACGTCTCGGCGAGCACCGTCGCCTCCCACGAGCCGAACGTCGGCATCGCCCGGTTGGAGCTGCCGCACGCGACGAGCTCGATCGACGGGTCGACGAGCCGCATCGCCTTGCCGGTCTCGGCGGCCAACCGGCCGTATTCCACGGCGGTCTTGTGGCCGATCTGCCACGGGCCGTCCATCTCGTTGCCCAGACACCAGACCTTGATGTCGTACGGGTCGGCGGCGCCGTTCGCCCTCCGCCGGTCGGACCAGTAGGTGCCCGCCGGGTGGTTGCAGTACTCGACGAAGTTCCGGGCGGCGTCGATGCCCCGCGTGCCCAGGTTGACCGCCATCATCGTCTCCGCGCCGACCGTGCCGGCCCACCGCTGGAACTCGTCCACGCCCACGTGGTTGGGCTCGATCGTCCGCCATGCCAGGTCGATCCGGGTGGGCCGGTCGGCGACGGGCCCGATGCCGTCCTCCCAGTCGTAGCCGGACACGAAGTTGCCGCCCGGGTACCGCACGATCGGCACGCCCAGCTCACGGGTGAGCGACGCGACGTCCGCGCGGAAGCCGTGCTCGTCGGCCGACGGGTGACCGGGCTCGTAGATTCCTTCGTAGACACATCTCCCGAGGTGCTCGACGAAACTTCCGTACAGGCGTGGGTCGACCTCGCCGACCCGGAACGCCGGGTCGACGGTGAGCGAGGCGAAGTGCACGAAATCTCAACCTTTCAGGCCGGAGCCGGCGATGCCCTGGACGATCTGGCGCTGGAAGAGGAGGAAGACGGCCACGAGCGGGATCGCGCCGAGGATCGCCGAGGCCATCGTGTCCGCGTACCGGATGCCGAAGGCGCCCTGGACCGTGGCGAGGCCGACCGGCACGGTCATCAGGTCGGGGTTGCTCAGCACGAGCAGCGGCCAAAGCAGGTCGTTCCAGGTCGTCACGAACGTGAAGATGGCGACCGCCGCCACCGCGGGCCGGGCCAGCGGCAGCACGATCCGCCGGTAGACGCGGAAGAAGCTGGCGCCGTCCATTCTGGCCGCTTCCTCGAGGTCCCGTGGCAGTCCGTCGAAGAACTGCTTGAAGATGAACACCGCGATCGCGGCCGGCAGCTGCGGCAGGATCACCGCCCAGTACGTGTTGAGCAGGTTGATGGCGTCGAACTCGCGGAACCACGGGACGATCAGCACCTGGCCCGGGATCATGATGCCGGCGAGGATCCCCCAGAACACCAGGTTCTTGTAGCGGAACCGCATGCGGGAGATGGCGAACGCGGCCAGGCTGGCGACGATCACGACACCTATTGCGGTGAGGCTGGAGATGATGAACGAGGCGCCGTACCAGCTGAGCATGTCGGTGTCGCGGAAGGTCCGGGTGAACGCGTCGAACGTGGGGCTGTCGATGAGCCAGGTGGTCCTGGTCGTCTCCTCGTTCGGCTTGAGCGCGGTGTCGACGGCCCAGGCCAACGGGACCAGCCACAGGAGGGCGAACGCGATCAGCACGCCGGCGCAGATGCGGTTGAACAGCTTCTCCCGGCTGTGGATCCGCTCCATCGTGACACCGGTGTCCACAGTGGTGCTCGTCATCTCAAACCACCTTCTCCTGCCGGCGCACCAGCGTGAACCACACGGCCGAGACCGCGAGGACCACGATGAAGAACAGCATCGACACGGCCGCGGCGTAGCCGACGCGGAAGTTCGTGAAGCCCTCGTCGTAGACGAGCTGGAGGATCGACCGGGTGGCGAAGTTCGGCCCGCCCTGGGTCATCAGGTACATCTGGTCGAACACCTTGAGCGAGGCGATCACCTGCAGCACCGCGACCAGCGTGGTCGTCCGGCCGAGCATCGGGATCGTGATGCTGCGGATCTGCTGCCACGGTCCGGCGCCGTCCATCGCGGCCGCCTCGTAGAGGTCCCGCGGGATCTCCTGCAGGCCGGCGAGGTAGAGCACGAAGTTGAAGCCGAGCGTCCACCAGACGGTGGTGATGGCCAACGACGGCATCGCCCACGCGGCGTCACCGAGCCAGCTCGGCGGGGTCATGCCCACCTTGGCCAGCGCCGTGTCGAGCAGACCCAGCGCCGGCGTGTAGAGCCACAACCAGATCAGCGCGACGACCGCGGACGGCAGGACGTACGGCGCGAAGAAGGCCAGCCGGAAGAACCATCTGCCGCGTCCGAGCCGGTTGGCCAGCAGGGCCAGGACGAAGCCGAGGATGACCAGCGGCGGCGTGGTCAGGATCGTGAACCACAGCGTGTGCCACAGCGACGACCAGAAGTCGCCGCTGCCCAGCGCCTCGCCGTAGTTGCCGAAGCCGGCGAAGCCGTTCAGGCCCGGCTTGACCAGGCTGGCGTTCGTGAAGCTGAGCAGCAGCCCGTAGATCGTCGGGCCGATGACGAAGAGCAGATAGAGGATGACGAAGGGCGCGAGGAACCCCGCGGCCGACCGGCCCTGCCCGAGCCCGCCGCCCCGGCGCGGTGCGGTCGGCGCGATGCCACGGCCGAGATCGGTGTCGGTCTGTGTGGATGTCTGCGTGGACACGGATGCCTCCCGGACTGCTCAACCGGCTCGCCAACGGCGAGACGCCGGGCGTCTACAGCGGTGACGCGGTGCCTGCGAGCTGCTCGAGGTTCCCGCGCATCTGAGCGATGGCCTGTTGCGGTGACGACGCGCCGGCCAGGACGTCGGCGATGGCGGAGCCGGTGATGATCTCGAAGTTCGAGCCGGACCCCGAGTACCAGCCGTCCGCGTCGTACGCCGCCGAGTCCGCCGCGGACGCGTAGTTCGACTGCGGGCTCATCTGCGCGAACTCGCTGCTCTCGGCGAACGGCAGCCACAGCGGCACGTGGCCGCCCTCCGTCCAGGTCTTGCTCTGGTCCAACATGGACCGCACGAAGGTCAGGGACCGGTCGAGCCGGGCCTGGTCCCGGTGCGGCTGCTTCGGCAGCACGAACGTGTGCGAGTCCGCCTGCACGGCGTAGGTGCCGCCGCCGAACACGTTCGGGAACAGCGTCATGCTGAACGGCAGCTTCGCCGTCTGGAAAGTCGTGATCTCCCACTCGCCCTGGAAGAAGAAGCCGGTCTCGCCGTTCGCGAACATCGCGATCGAGCCCTGGTAATCGATGGGGTTCGGGAACAGCCCGTCGCGCGTGAGACCCTGCATGAACTCGAGGACCTGGGTCGCCTTCGCGTCGTCGATCACCACGCGGTTGCCGTCGTCGGCAAGCATCTGCCCGCCGAGCTGCGAGTAGAACGACTGGAACATCCGCCACGGCGTCGAGGTCTCCGACACGAACGCCAGCGCTCCGCCGAAGCCGCCGGTCACCTGCTTGGCGGCCGTCATCGCGTCGATGAACGCGGTCTCGCCGTCGAGCGGCTTGAGCTTGCCGCTCGCGTCGAGCAGACCCGCCTCCTGGCAGATGTCGGTGTTGTAGAACATCACGAACGGGTGGGTGTCGATCGGGATCGCGTACGCCTTGCCGTCGACGAGCCCGGCCTCCCACGCGCGCTGGTTGAACTTGTCGGGTGTCATGCCGTGCCGGGCCAGGTCGTCCGGGAGCAGCTCCTCGAGCAGGTCGGCCCGCACGAGGTTCTTCATCCGGGTCAGGTGCGAGATCGCGACCTCCGGCGGCCGGTCACCGACGGTCGCGAGGGACAGCTTGGTGTAGTAAGGGTTGCCCCAGGCCAGCGTGACCGCGGCCAGTTCGATCTCCGGATGGCCCTGCTGATACGCGTCGAGCATCTGCTGCATGCGTACGCCGTCGCCGCCGCCGAACAGGTTCCAGAAGTCCAGCGTCCCGGTGTCCCGCTCGGCGCCGAGGCCACCGGCCACCGACGAGCATCCACTGAGCACACCGGACGCGCCGAGGCCGATCGCCGCTGCGGCAGTGCCCAGCAACCGGCGGCGGCTCCACGTCACGGGGTTGTTGGTCATGGCTCACGTCCTTTCGAGCCGGCGTTGACTGAGCCTCGCCGCCCCGTGGACAGGACGTCCAGAGGTTGATCTTCGCAATCAGAGAAAGCCCGGGTCGGAATCGCGAAAGATCACGGTGGTCGACGGTCACCGAAATCGAAAGCACTGATGAGTGACGATGGGTTAGGGTCAGGACGACGTTTCGGGCACCCTCCATCCACCCGAGTTCGCGGCCGCTGCGGCGGTGGCGCGGCTCGGGTTGCTCCTTCCCGTTCCGGCCTCCGCCGGGTCTAGAGAGAAGGAGCGGAGATGACGCACCAATTCGATCAGGACGGGCTGCTGCTGTTGCCCGGCGCGGTTCCCGCGGTCGACGTCGTCGCGATGCGCGCCCGGTTCTGGGCCTTCCTGGCGGCCGAGCACGGCATCCGCGAGCACGACGAGGGGAGCTGGACGGTCGAGCGGCCCCGACGGCTGCAGGCGCTGCGCCGGTCCCGCGCGTTCGCGGCGATGGCCTCGGACCAGGTCGTGGACGGCCTCGACGCGCTGCTCGGCGCCGGGGCGTGGCGCCGGCCCGCCGCGTGGGGCCTGCCGCTGGTCACGTTCCCGTCGCAGGGCTGGCGGGTGCCCGGCAAGGGCTGGCACGTCGACTCGTACGGCCCGGAGCACGAGCTGCCGGGTGTGACCGTGTTCGCGTTCCTGCTGCCGGCACGGCCGCGGGGCGGTGGCACGCTGGTCCTGGCCGGCTCGCACCGCCTGGTCAACCGGCACATCGCGACCACCGGGACCTGGCGTCCGGCCCAGATCCGGGCCGCGCTCGGCGCCGCACACCCGTGGCTCCGCGAGGTGTGGCAGGGCCGGGGGGAACCAGGCAGCGAAGCCGTTCTGGACGGGGTACCGGTTGCGCTACGTGAGCTGACCGGTCAACCCGGCGACGTGGTGCTCATGCACCCGAGGACCCTGCACGTCGCGGCGCCGAACGCCGGACCTGGCCCGCGGATGATGCTCGTCGAGATCATCTCCCGCTGATCACGGTGGAGGTGGCGGCGGCGGCGGTGGTGCGGCCTTGTGCGGTGGTCCGGCCTTGTGCGGTGGCGCGGCCTTGTGCGGCGGTGGCGGCGGGATCGTGTCCACCGGCGGCGGGGCGGTCGGCCAGACCAGCAGGACCGCGCAGGGTGCGTGGTCGACGACGAACCGGGTCGGCGGGTTGAGGCTGCGCGGCCCCAACCGGGTCACCGGGCCGTCGCGCGCCACGTGCGCATCTCGCCGAACAAGGCGCGCCGAGTGGTCAACCTCGTCCGCGGTCTGCCCGCGAAGGAGGCGCTCACGGTGCTCCAGTT
>NZ_JBFAIU010000080.1:0-24790 GCF_040654855.1 Asanoa sp. NPDC050611 | reverse complement strand
GGGTGGTGGCCCGGGTCGCCGGCCGCGTGCAGCGCCGACCCCAGCTCGGACAGCGGGGACACCGCGGCCGAGACCGTGGTCAGACCGACGATCGCGACTGGCATGACGATCACAGATCGTAGCCGGGCAACGGGTCCGGTCCCGAGAGTACGTTGGGTCACGAGTCGGTCACGCGGGGGGACGGCACTGATCGGATGAGCGCGAGCAGGGTCGGCGAGACACAGAAATCGGGCACGGTCCAGGGCTCGGGCCTGGCGGAGATCGTCGATGCCCTCCGGGTCGGGCCCTTCCGGCGCCTGTTCCTCGTGCTCGGCCTCTCCGCCCTCGGCGACTGGCTGGGCCTGCTGGCCGGTGCCGCGTTCGCCTCGTCGCAGGTGTCCGGCGCGACCGCGAAGGGCGCCGCGTTCGGCTCCGTGATCGCGGTGCAGCTGTTGCCGGCGTTCATCCTGGGCCCACTGTCCGGCGTCGTCGCCGACCGGTTCGACCGGCGCCTCGCGATGGTCATCTCCGACGTCGCGCGGTTCGTGCTGTTCGCGTCGATCCCGATCGTCGGCTTCATCGTGGACAGCCCGGTCCGGGTGGTCACCTGGACCGCGATCGCGCTGTTCCTCGCCCAGTGCGCGGCGCAGATCTGGACGCCGGCCAAGGAGGCGGCGGTGCCCAACCTGCTGCCCCGCTCCCGCCTCGAGGCGGCCAACCAGCTGACCCTGGCGACCACGTACGGCATCACGCCCATCATCGCCGCACTGCTGTTCAGCGCGATGGCCCGCCTGCCACGCCCGGGCGGCGTCGGCCCGGCCGACTACGCCCTGCTGTTCGACGCACTCACCTTCCTCGCCTCCGCCTTCGTGGTGCTCTTCTTCGCGAAGGAGATGTCGGGCCGCACGGCCCGCCCGAATCACGTGCCCGACGACGACAAGGCGCACCACGTGCCGGGCCGGCAGGTCATGCGCGACCTGCTCGACGGCGGCCGGTTCATCGTCCGCAACCGGCTGGTCCGGGGCATCGTGGTCGGCGTGCTGGGCGCGTTCGCGGGCGCGGGGGTGGTGATCGGCACCGCGAACTTCTACGCCCGCTCGCTGGGCGGCGGCGACGCCACGTTCGGCATCCTGTTCGCCGCGATCTTCGCCGGCTTCGGCGTCGGGATCGCCGGCGGCCCCGCGCTGGTCGGCACGCTCTCGCGCCGCCGCTGGTTCGCGCTCTCCATCGTGCTGGCCGGCGTCGCGGTGATCGGGCTGTCGGTCGCGCCCCGCCTGTCTCTCGCGGTGCTCGGGGCGGTGGTGACCGGTGCCGCCGCCGGCATGGCGTTCCTGTCGGGGCTGACGCTGATCGGCGGTGACGTCGCGGACGACGTACGCGGCCGGGTGGTCGCTTTCATCCAGTCCGCGGTGCGGATCACCCTGCTGCTCGCGATCGCGCTGTCGAGCCTGCTCGTCGGCCTCGGTGCGTCCCGCGAGATCCACGTCGGCTCGCTCGACTACGACCTGTCCACCACCCGCCTGCTGCTGTTCGTGATCGGCCTCGCCGGCATCGCGGTCGGCATCGTGTCGTTCCGGCAGATCGACGACCGGCCGGGGGTCCCGGTCTGGAAGGACATCTGGCGCGGTGTCCGCCGCCGGCCGCTCTCCGACACGGCGAAGAAGCGTCCCTGAGCCGTGTCACCCGGTCCGGCCGCCCCGATCACCGCCCAGCGCCGCTTCTCCGAGTGGTTCCTGCGCGGCGCCGAGCGCCGTGTGCTGCCGCCACCCGGCCCGCTGGCGCGGCCGGAGCCCGCGGAACGCCAGCACAGCTGGTGGCGGGTGATGTGCCTGACCGGTCTCGACTACTTCTCGACGCTGGGCTACCAGCCGGGCATCGCCGCGCTGGCGGCCGGCGTGCTCGCCCCGATCGCCACGATCGTGCTGGTGCTGGTCACCCTGCTGGGCGCCCTGCCGGTCTACCGCCGGGTGGCCCGGGAGAGCCCGCACGGCGCCGGCTCGCTCGCGATGCTCAGCAAGCTGCTCTCGTTCTGGCAGGGCAAGCTCGTCGTGCTCGTGCTGCTCGGCTTCGCGGCCACCGACTTCATCATCACGATGACCCTGTCCGCGGCGGACGCCACCGCGCACATCGACGAGAACCCGTTCTGGCCGGACTCCTTACGCGGGCACGACGTGCTGATCACGCTGGTGCTCCTGGCGGTGCTCGGTGCCGTGTTCCTCAAGGGCTTCTCCGAGGCCATCGGGATCGCGGTGGTGATCGTCGGGGTTTACCTCGCGCTCAACGTGGTCGTGGTGGTCGACGGCCTGATCCGGGTGGCCGACCACCCGACGCTGACCGGCGACTGGTGGTCGGCGCTGACGACCATGCACGGCAGTCCACTGGCGGTGATCGGGATCGCGATCATCGTCTTCCCGCGGCTGGCGCTGGGCCTGTCCGGCTTCGAGACCGGCGTCGCGGTGATGCCGCACATCAAGGGCGCGCCCGGCGACACCGAGCGGCGTCCGGTGGGCCGGATCCGCGGCGCGCACAAGCTGCTCACCACCGCCGCGGTGACCATGAGCGTCTTCCTGATCACCAGCAGCATCATCACCACCGTGCTGATCCCGGCCAACGCGTTCAACCCGGGCGGCGCGGCCAACGGGCGGGCGCTCGCCTTCCTCGCGCACGAGAACCTCGGGTCGATGTTCGGCACGGTGTACGACCTGTCGACGATCTTCATCCTCTGGTTCGCCGGCGCGTCCGCGATGGCCGGGCTGCTCAACCTGGTGCCGCGCTACCTGCCACGGTTCGGCATGGCGCCCAACTGGGCCACGGCCGTGCGCCCGCTGGTCGTGGTGTTCACCGCGATCGCGTTCTTCATCACCTGGCTGTTCGACGCGGACGTGACCGCGCAGGGCGGCGCGTACGCCACCGGTGTGCTGGTCCTGATCACCTCGGCGGCGATAGCCGTGACGCTGTCGAGCCGGCGGCGTCGGCAGCACCGGCAGACGCTCGCGTTCGCGGTGATCTCGCTGGTCTTCATCTACACGACGATCGACAACGTCATCGAACGCCCGGACGGCGTCAAGATCGCGGGGAGTTTCATCGGAGCCATGATCCTTGTTTCGATCGTCAGCCGGATCCGGCGCGCGTTCGAGCTGCGCTTCACCAGCGTCCAGTTCGACGAGGTCGGTCAGCAGCTGCTGGAGGACTGCAAGGGCACGGTGGTCCGGATCATCGCGAACCACCCGGATGCCGGTGACGCGAAGGAGTACCGGGACAAGCTGCGCCGGATCGTCGACGAGGACGTGCTGCCGGACGTGCACGACGTGATGTTCGCCGAGGTCACCATCTCCGACCCGTCGGAGTTCGAGTCGGACCTGCAGGTCCGCGGCGAGATCCGGCACGGCCGCTACCGGGTGTTCGCGATGACGAGTCCCAACGTGGCGACCGCGCTGGCCGGCCTCCTCCTGGAGATCCAGGCGACGACCGGCCACCGGCCACACATCTACTTCGAGTGGACGGAGGGCAACCCGGCCTCGAACTTCCTGCGCTACCTCGCCTTCGGCCAGGGCGAAGTGGCACCGGTGACGCGCGAGATCCTCCGCGAGCACGAACCCGACCGCATGAAGCGGCCGCACGTGCACGTGGGTTAGGCGCCGACCTTCTGCTTGGTGTACGCGAGGCAGCGCTTGCTGACCGCCGACCATTCGGCGCCGAGGATCGTCGGGGCCTCGGCCTCGGACGGGCGGCCGCCGCGCAGGACCTGGTCGGCGAAGCGCAGCATCTTCGCGTGGCCGTACTGGTCCGCGAGGCAGCGCGTGGCGTAGTAGCCGAGGCCGTAGGCGCCGTCGATCTGCCAGTCGGGTGCGTCGTCGTCGGGGACCAGCTTCTCCAGGTTGCCGGTGAACTTCTTCTCCCGGATCAGCCGGCGGGCGTTCTGCTCGCGGTCGTACGCGGAGACCGGGCGGCCGTCCCACTCGACGTACTCGGCGATGCCCTCGGTCAGCCACCAGTTCTCGCCGTTCACGTCGCGGTAGTCCCGGCCCGAGAGCGTCGCCACGTGGCCCATCTCGTGCTTCATCACCGCCTCGGCGTACCCGCCGGAGATGTCCTCGGCCTTCAGGACGATGTCGGAGCGCTCGTCGCTGGTCGGCACGGCGAAACCGATCGCCCAGTCCGCCGAGCCGCCGAACCACTTCTTCCAGTCGCTGGGTCCGGCGAGGTAGACGATGTAGCGGTCGGGCTTCTTGCCGAGCACGTAGCGGTCGGCGATCTTCGCGGCCCGCTCGGCGGCCGGCAGGAACGCCCGGGCGCGGGACGCCAGCGCCTTGGGCGCGACCACCATAGCCCGGGACCCGACGGCGGCGGTCAGCACGGCGACCTCCCACGGCTGCGGCCCGTTGGCGTTCGTGGAGGTGGAGATCTTCACCAGCTGGTAGCCGGCGGGCGAGTCCCGCCAGGTGGTGTCCACGAGCATCTTGTCGGGCTTGCAGTCGCTCACCACGAAACAGTGGTTGATGCCGACACCGACGCCCCACTCGGACCAGCCGCCGACGAGCTTGTCGTCGAACGGTCCACTGTCGGCGGTGAGCTGGACGTTGCTGATCCGCATCGCGCGCAGCGAGCGGAAGCGGCGCTCGAGCTCGCCGCGGATCTTCTTGTCGGCGGCGGGCCTGACGAACGCGGCCAGGTCACCCTTGCGCAGCGCGTCACTCATCGCGGCCAGCTCGCCGTTGATCCGGAACTTGGCCCAGGCGACCTTGACGTACGGCGGGTCGCCGGGCTTGGGCGACGCCGGCGGACCGGTCGGGCTCGCGGCGGGGCTGCCGGTCGGCGACGGCGCGGCGGCGGTGGCGGGGGTGTCGGGGCTGCCGCCGGTGAGCGCGATCGCCGCCGGGACGGCCAGGAGACCGACGACCAGCACGATCACAAGACTGACCAGCAGACCACGGCGCCGCTTGGCCGGCGCCTCGACCGACGGCGCCACCTCGGCAGGGTCCTGCGCGGAAGCGACCGCCTGCGCGGCCACACCCGCCGCGGACGCCGTGGGCGCCGCTGCGTCCCCCGCGGCCGGAGGCGCGGACGCGGCAGGCTGAGCGGTCGCGGTCGCGGACGCGGCCGGAGGCGCGGTCGCGGACGCGGCAGGGTCCTGCGCGGAAGCGACCGCCTGCTCGGCCGCACCCCCCGCGGACGCCGTGGGCGCGGCTGGGTCCCCGAACGCGGCCGGAGGCGCGAACGTGGCCGGAGGCGCGGTCGCGGACGCGGCAGGCTGAGCGGTCGCGGACGTGGCCGGCTGCCCGGTCGCGGACGGGGACGGCTGAGCGGACCCGCTTACGGCCGGCTCCGCCGGCACGGCTGGCCGCGCGGTCACGACCGTGGGCAGGTCCGCAGGCGGTGGTTGGTTCGCGGGCGGCGCCGGCGCGTCGCTGGTTTCGTTCGGATCGACATCCCCGTATGCCACGACCCGACAGGCTACGGCTACCGCGCACCTAAATGATCATCCGTTCGGTCGGACAACGCGGCCCGCGATAATGGGTGGATGGATGCCGATCTTGTTCGGGTCAGCAAGCGCCTCTCCGCCGTGTTGCGGCACCGCCCCGCCAGCGTCGGGCTGGCGCTCGACCCGCAGGGCTGGGTCGACGTCGACACGCTGCTCGTCGCCCTGGCCGCGCACGGCACCCCCGTCACCCGGGACGCGCTCGACGCCGTCGTGGCCGGCAACGACAAGCGGCGCTTCGCGGTCGACACCCTGGACGGTCGCGATCGGATCCGGGCGAGCCAAGGTCACTCGGTGCCCGTGGCGCTCGGCCTGCCCGACCGGCCGCCGCCCCCGCGGCTCTTCCACGGCACCTCCGCCGCCGCCGTGCCGTCGATCCTGCGCGCCGGGCTCGTCAAGGGCCGCCGGCACGCCGTGCACCTGTCCGTGGACGTGCGGACCGCGCACGTCGTCGGCGCCCGTCGCTCCGGCCGCGTGGCGCTGCTGGTGATCGACGCGGCGGCGATGGCCACGGCCGGGCACCGCTTCCAGTGCAGCGCCAACGGCGTGTGGCTGACGGCCTACGTTCCACCGACGTTCATCCACCGGCTCGACGCGGAGGCGCCGCGCGCGTGACCCGGCTGGCTACCATCCGGGCGTGTCCACGGACGGCCGGTTCCTGGTGTGGGGCGACAACACCCTCGCGCGCCGGCTCGCCAGCGAGCTGATCAACTCGTACGGCGTCCCGGTCACGGTGATCGTCCGGGCCGCCGACGCCGACCAGGCACCGGACATCGCGGACCTCGAGCCGCGGACCGGCGACCCCGAGCTGCGCCCGGTGCTGGTCGTCGCGGCCCGTCTCACGCCGGACGTGCTCGGCCGGGCCGGCGTCGCCGACGCGACCGCCGTCGCCCTGGTCGAGCGGGACGACGTGGCCAACGTGGACGCCGCCATGATGGTTCGCGAGCTCAACCCGACCGCCCGGATCGTGGTCCGGGTGTTCAACCCGATCCTGGCCGAGGCGGTCACCGAGATGCTCGGCGACTGCGGCGTCCTGTCCGGCTCGGAGATCGCGGCACCGGCGTTCGTCGCGGCCGCGCTCGGCGACGACGTGCCGACCTACGTGAAGCTCACCGACGAGTTCCTGGTCACCGCGCACCGCGACGAGCACCCCGACCCGGACGAGGTGGTCTGCGGGCTGGCCGTGCTGGAGGGCCGCACCGAGCCGGAGACGCTGCCGGCCGCCGACGCGGACGCCGACCTCCTGCTGGTCCGCCGCTACGGCGAGCCGCCCCGCCCGGCCCCGCGGCCCGGCCGGCAGCCGCTGCGGGTCACCCGGCTGGTGCTCGGGCGGCGCCGGCTGCGCTACGCGCTCGCCGGGGTGGCCGGGCTGCTCGGCCTCAGCACCGTGCTGCTGGCCCTCGTCCGCGACCTCAACCCCTGGGAGGCGGGCTACCTCGCCGTGGTGACCGCGCTCGGCGGCATCGAGGGCGAGGTGACCGGCAGCGGGCTCGAGCACGTGGTGCTGGCGACGCTGGCCCTGGCCGGGGTCGCGCTCGTCCCGTTCATCACCGTGCTGATCGTCGAGGCCGTGGTGACGGCACGGCTAGCGGTCAACGCCGGTGCGCTGACCCGGCCGGTGTCGAACCACGTGGTCATCGTCGGGCTCGGCAACGTCGGCACGCGCGTGCTGCGCGAGCTGCACGGTTTCGGTGTCGACCTGGTCTGCGTCGACCGGTCCGCCGACGCGCGCGGCGTCGCGGTCGCCCGCGAGCTGGGCGTCCCGGTGGTCGTCGGCAACGGCAACAGCGCCGAGACCCTGCGGGCCGCCTCGGTGGCCACGGCGCGCGCCCTGCTCGTGCTCTCCACCGACGACGTGTCCAACCTGGAGACCGCACTGCTCGGCCGGGCGCTGCACGGCCCCGGGCTGCGCGTGGTGCTGCGCCTCTACGACGAGGGCTTCGCACGCCGGGTCAAGCGGAGCTTCGACATCACGCTGTCCCGCAGCGTCTCCTACCTGGCCGCACCGGCCTTCGCCGCCGCCTTGTTCGGCCGCGAGGTGATCGACGCGATCCCGGTCGGGCGCCGGGTGCTGCTGGTCGCCGAGCTGCCGGTGGGCGCCGGCTGCGACCTGGAAGGGCGGCACAGCCCCGAGGTCAACCGCCCCAACGAGGTGCGCCTCATCGCGATCCGCACCGGCCGGATCGGCCAGACGCTGTGGACGGTGCCGGAGCGCCGGCGGCTCGTCCGCACGGACCGCCTGATCGTGGTGGCCACCCGGGCCGGGCTGGCCGGCCTGCTCACCCGCACCCGGTCGAACCCGGACGCCGCGCCGCTGCCCGAGCCGGAGCCGCTGCGGCTGCTGACCCATCAGAGCTGGCCACGCCGCGCCACGGACGGTGACGCTCCGTAGGCTGGCCCGATGAGCGAGCGAAGTGAGCGCGCGATCGTGAACGGCCTACGTGACCTGCGCGTGCAGCTGTCGCTGTTCAACCGCCAGGTCGCCGCTCAGGTCGAGCTGAAGGACGTCGACGTCGACTGCTTCGAGCTGGTCAGCCGCGAGGGGCCGCTGAGCCCGACCGCACTCGCCCGGCGCGCCGGCCTGCATCCGGCGACCATGACCGGGGTGCTCGACCGGCTCGAACGCGGCGGCTGGGTGACCCGGGAGCGGGACGCCGCCGACCGCCGCGCCGTCACTGTGCGGGCCGTGCGGGGCCGCGCCACCGAGCTGCTGCGGCTCTACGCCGGGCTCGGTCGCGCGATCGAGGAGATCAGCGCCGGGTACGGCGAGTCCGACCTCGCCCTGGTCGCCGACTTCCTGCGCCGCGCGACCCGGGCCGGCCGGCTGGCCACCGACGACCTGGCCGCCAACCAGGCCACCGCATGATTGCGACTCGTACACCTGTTCGATAGCCTGTCGATCGTGGAACTGGTCGGACGATGGTGGAACGGTGACCGCAACAACCGCACCCGGCGCGACATCTGGCTCCATCGCGATCCCGACGCCGGCTGGCTCGTCCGGGCCCGGGCCGGCGACAAGGACCGCGACGTGACCTGGCCGGCGTTCGACGAGGAGTGGGCCGCCCGGGCGTGGGTCGACCGGCTGATGGCGGCGTCCACCGGCGGCCGCACGATCTGGAAGGACCTGACCAAGGTCGTCCGCAAGCCACCCGAGGGCGGCTGGCGCTCGACGGCTTAGGGCCTGTCCTGTCGATCAACGTGAGCCGAGACGGAGTGCAGGTGTCGGCTGGTGGTGGCCCGGGATTGCCGGGATACCGGTGTTGTATCTCGGTGATCCCGGGACGCCGCCAGGCGGCGGCTGCGCCCGTCGCAGGCCGCGTTGATCGGCAGGACAGGCCCTTACCCGTATGATCGCGCGGTGCGCGCGGCAGCCGAAGTCACGCAGCGCCGCTTCGCGCCCTTCGACCCGCGTCGCAGCGTCTCGTCCTGGTACGCGACCGGCTTCGTCGTGCTGGTCGCGGCCGTCCTCCGGTTTCACGGGCTGGCCCAACCGCAGGGCAAGCTGTTCGACGAGACCTACTACGCCAAAGACGGCTGGGGCCTGCTCACCAAGGGCGTCGAGTGGAACTACCGCGACAACGCGCCCGCCTACGTGGTGCACCCGCCGCTCGGCAAGTGGCTGATCGCGCTCGGTGAGTGGGCGTTCGGCTACTACGACGTCGACGGCGACCAGCGGCTGACGGGCCACCTCGTCAACGCCGCGCCCGAGTTCGGGTGGCGCTTCTCGGCCGCTGTCGCCGGCACCGTCTCGGTGCTGCTGATGGTGCGGATCGCCCGGCGCCTGTTCGGCTCCACCGTGCTCGGCTGCGCCGCCGGCCTGCTGCTCGCCCTCGACGGCTTCCACCTGGTGCTGTCCCGGGTCGCGATGCTCGACGTCTTCCTGCTGCTGTTCGTGCTCGCCACGTTCGGCGCCCTGCTGGTCGACCGCGACACCCGCCGGCGCGCCCGACTCGCGGCCCTCGATGGCCAGACCGGGGAGCCGGGCGGAGTCCCCTGGTGGCGGCTGTTCGCGGCCCTGCTGTTCGGCTGCGCGCTCGCCACGAAATGGAGCGCCCTGTTCTTCCTGCCGGTGTTCGCCCTGCTGATCCTCTGGTGGGACGCGGGCGCCCGGCGGTCCGCGGGATCCGTGCGGCCATGGCGCGAGACGCTGCGCCGGGAGACCGGCTGGCTGGTCGTCTGCGGCGCCGTGATCGTCGCGGTCTACCTGGTGTCATGGTCCGGCTGGCTGCTCACCGACGACGGCTACTTCCGGCACTACCGGGCCGACACCGGGCAGTCCGAGTTGCCCGTGATCGGTGCGCTGCAGAACCTGCTGCACTACCACCAGCAGGCCTTCGGCTTCCATTCGACGCTGCAGGACAAGCACCCGAGCCAGTCGTGGCCGTGGCAGTGGCTGCTGCTCGGCAAGCCGGTGACGGTGCACCTCGCGTACCCGGGCGCGCCCTGGGGCCAGGCACCGGTCTCCGAGATCATCCTGCTCGGCACGCCGCTGCTCTGGTGGTCGTTCCTGCCCGCGCTGGTCGCCACGGGCTGGCTCGGCCTGGCCCGTCGGGACTGGCGCGCGTGGGCGATCCTGCTCGTCGTGGCGGCCGGGCTGCTGCCGTGGTTCTACTACGCCGTCGACGCGCACCGCGTGATGTTCAACTTCTACACCGCGCCGATCGTGCCGTTCATGGTGCTCGCGGTCACCTACGTGCTCGGCGTGGCCGTCGGCCCACCGGGCGCCGAGGCGGCCGACCGCCGGTTGGTCGGCGCCGTGGCCGCGGGCGCCTACCTGGTGCTCGTGGCCCTCTGCTTCGCGTACTTCCACAAGCTCTTCGTCGGCGAGTTCCTCCCCTACGTCGACTGGGCCGACCGGATGTGGCTCGGAGACCGCTGGCATCCGTAGGTTCTGTCGGATCCACGGCGCAGAGTTCCCGCAACCCGCCACCGGGACCGCACGTGTAGTCGCCGATCGGCCGGCCACACGGGACGGCCGCGATCGGGGAGGATGCGAGGACGGTGGTTTCCTTGCGAGACGGGGGCGACCTCGACGTGGTGCCCGGGTGCGGGCCGCCAGGCCAGGCGAGCTTCGAAGACTTCTATGCGGCCAACTTCCATTCACTGACGATCCAGCTGTACGCGTACACGCGGGATCTGGGCATGGCGCAGGACGTGGTGCAGGAGGCGTTCTGCCGGGCGCTGGCCCGCTGGACCAAGCTGACCGGCTACGACGACCCGTCCGCCTGGGTGCGCCGGGTGGCCTGGAACCTCGCCACGAGCCGGTGGCGCAGGGCGCGGACGGCGGCGTTGTTCCTCAAGCAGCAGCGACCGGAGCACGTGGCGGAGCCGAGCCCGGACCGGGTCGCCCTGGCCCGCGCGCTGGCCACGCTCAAGCCGGACCACCGCCGCGCGGTGATCCTGCACTACCTGGCCGACCTGCCGGTCGGCGAGATCGCCCGGCAGGAGGGCGTCTCCGAGAACACCGTCAAATCCTGGCTGCACCGCGGCCGTGCCGCGCTCGCCGCCCAGCTGACCGACAAGGAGGCGGACCGTGCCTGACTTCGACGACCGCCTGAACAACATGTTCGCCGATTTCCGCAACGAGGTGACGCCCTACGTCAAGCCGCCGGGCACCGCCGCGGCCCGGCGCTGGGTCCGCCGCCGGCGCAGGACCATGGTGGCCGCCATCGCCGGCGGCGCGGTGCTGTTCGTCGGCGGTCCAGCTACCGGTTTCGTGGCGGCGAGCCAGCACACGCCGGCCCCGCCACCGATCGGACCGACCGAGCTGCCGACCCCGGGCCCGACGACCCCGCCGCCGACGCCGACGGCCGGTCCGACGACGCCGCCCGCGACCACGGAGACCAGCACACCGCCGAACGAGACGCTGCCCGAGGTGACGGGCAAGGTCTTCTACCTGGGCGACGACGGGAAGATCCACCTCGACGGCCGCACGTACCCCGGCGGGAACCTCGTGAACGTCACCGTGTCGCCCGACGGCAGGCGCGTGATGTGGGTGACGGACCCGACGAGCCCGGATCCGCTCGCCGGTGGCGATCACTTCATGTCCGACCTGGACGGTGGAAACCGCCGGAAGATCGGGACCAAGGTGGTGCCGCTCTGCCAGGAACCGGTCTGGTCCGGGGACTCGAGCCGGGTGCTGCGCACGTTCTACAGCCCGGCGGGCGCGAACATGGCCGTGGTCTACCTCAGCGGCGGGGCGGGCGACCACCTCGACGCGCCGGAGGGTTGCCACTACCGGTGGTCGGCGGACGGCAAGCGCGTGGCTTTCCTGGACGGCTCCGCGGAGTCGGTCACCGTGCACGACCTGTACGGCGGCGGCCACCGGGTGACCTTGGACCGCGACCTCGTCGGCGGTAGCTACTACACGAGCCTGATGGGCATCTCGGCCGACGGCGACCGGGTCTGCGTAGGGATCACCAAGCCGGGCGGGACGCTCGGCGACGCCGGTCGCCACTTGGGCTGCGGAACGGTCATCGACGTGTCGGCCCGCAAGATCGTCGACCTGCCGATCGAGGGCGACCTGCGGGGCGCGGTGTTCACCGCCGACGGCGGGATGCTGGCCCGGGTGCGGACCGACAACGGCTCCGAACTGGTGCGCCTGGACGCCGACGACCGGGTCGTCGCCCGGAGCGTCGAGTCGCGGTCGAACGCGGAGCGCGCGCTGCTCTCGTACACCCCGTAGACCTGCTAGGGCGCGGTCACCGCCATGGGGACCGCGCCCAGCAGCGTCCAGTCGTGGCTGATGTCGGCCGCGCACCGGAGCAGCCGGGGCAGGTGCTCCTCGGTCAGCCGCTCCACCGAGGTCTCGGCGGCGTGCACGGTCACGTTGACCGCCGCGACCACCGTGCCGTCGCCGTCCCGGACCGGCGCCGCGACCGAGCGGATGCCCGGCGCCAGGTCCTGGTCGGCCAGCGCCCAGCCCTTCGCCCGGACCTCGCGCAACGACCGGTCGAGCTCGTCCCGCGACGGCTGCCAGCGGGGCGTGATGCCGGAGCGGGACGGCTCGGCCAGCACCGTGGTCAGCTCGTCCGGCGGGAGCGCGGCGAGCAGCACCTTGCCCATGGAGGTAGGCGGCGCCGGGAAGCGGGTGCCGATCGTGACCGCGAGCGTCACGATCTTGGGGACCGCCACCCGGGCCACGTAGACGATGTCGCTGCCGTCGAGCTGGGCCATCGAGGTGGACTCGTTGGTCTGCGCGACCAGCCGCTCCATGTGCGGCCGGGCGACGTCCCACATGCTCAGCGAGTTGACGTACGCCATCCCCAGCTCGAGCACCCGCGGCGTCAGCGCGTAGCCCCGCTCGGCCGCCCGGACGTAGCCCAGCTCCTCGAGGGTGAGCAGGATCCGCCGCACCGTCGGCCGGGCCAGCCCGGTCGCGCCCGCGAGGTCGCTGAGCGTGCGCACGGGCTGGCCGGCCGGGAACGAGCGGAGCACGTCGAGCCCGCGGGCCAGCGCTTCGATGAAGTCAGGTCCGGACTCGCGCGCCATTCCTCAATGCTTCCATTGCGCCGAGCCGGCGTCGTAGTCGGTGTACTGGTACGGGTTGTCCGTCACCTTGGTCTCCGGCACGTCCGGGTTCATGCCCGCGAGCCACGCTTCCTCACCCATGTCACCGACCAGATGGTCGATGGTCTCGGTGATCTTCGCCCGCGCCGTGGCCAGGTCGGCGTCGACCAGCGCGCCGTCGCGCTTCACGATCCGGCCGTTGACGACGACCGTGTCGACGTCCGCCCGCTGTGCCTGGAACGCGACGTGCCCGTACACGTTGAGCACCGGGAACATCACCGGCGAGCGGTCGTTCTTGATCAGCACGACGTCGGCCTTCTTGCCCGGCTCCAGGCTGCCGACCAGCGAGTCCAGGCCCAATGCCCGGGCGCCGCCCATGGTCGCCCACTCGACGACCTGCTCGGCCCGCAGGTGGCAGTGTGTGACGGTCTCCTGGCGGCCGTGCGCCTCCAGGTGCTCCCGGGAGCGGTCGGCGCCGAGCGTCGTGCGCATTGCGCTGAACAGGTCGCCGCTCCACCACACGCTCGTGTCCATCGACAGCGACACCGGGATGTCGTGGTGGCGGAGCTGCCAGGTGGGCGGGTAGCCCTGGCCGGCGCTCTGCTCGCTCTCCGTCGAGACGGACACCGAGCCGCCCGTCGCCGCGATCCGGTTGTACGAGTCGCGGGTCAGCGTCGCCGCGTGCACGTAGATGTTCTGCGGCGTCATGAAGCCGTTCTCGTGCATCAGCCGGATGCCGTCGTCGTTGGTGGCACCCCAGACGCCGGCGTGGGTGGTCACCGGCGCGCCCAGCTCGCGGGCCACCTCGAACGCCGCCTTCTCCGGGAAGGCCGGGTCGCCGGTCACGTCGAAGGCCATCTGGAAGCCCAGCATGTCGCCCTTGCCGTGCAGCCGGCGCGACACGAAGTCGTGGAACTCGGGCGCGGCGGACCAGTCCCAGGGCCCCTGCTGGATGTTGCCGTACGCGAGCACGAACCGGCCGGGCACCGCCTCGAGCGCGTCGACCGCGGCCTCGGCGTGGTCCACGGTCTGCAGGCCATGCGACCAGTCGACGGTGGTGGTCACGCCGGCGTCGATCGCCTCCAGCGCGCCGAGCAGGTTGCCGGCGTAGATGTCCTGGGGGCGGAACCGCTTGCCGGACTCCAGGTAGTACCAGACGAAGTACTGGGTCAACGTCCAGTCGGCGCCGTAGCCGCGCATCGCGGTCTGCCACATGTGCCGGTGGGTGTCGATCATGCCGGGCATGATGATGCCGCCGGTCGCGTCGATCTCCGTGGTGCCTTCGGGCGCGGTCAGGCCGGTGCCTATCTCCGCGATCTTGTCATCCACCACGAGCACGTCCGCATCCCGCAGGACGGTGTGGTTGTTGTCCATGGTCAGTACGAGGCCGTTGCGAAACAGCACGCTCATCGCCGTCACTCCTATCGGACATCAGTCCGCCTAGCGGCCAGCCACTCGAACGTGGCGATTGTGAGCCCGGGCACAAGTGAACGTCAAGAGTCGGACCTGTTGCGCGATGAGCCTCGCCATGACCAAGATGAAAGCGACGGACGGTCGTCCGTTGCGCGGACACCCAGAAACGAGGTTGGCGGAGTGGTGGAGAACAACGGGCCGCTCAAGGGCATCCTGGTGGCCGACTTCTCCCGGATCCTCGCCGGCCCGTACGCGACGATGCTGCTCGCCGACCTGGGTGCCGACGTGATCAAGGTCGAGGGTCCCGGCGGCGACGACACCCGCACCTGGATGCCACCGGTGCGGGACGGCATCGCGACCTACTACCTCGGCATCAACCGCAACAAGCGCTCGATCGCCCTGGACCTGCGCGACGAGGGCGATCTGGCCGCCGCCCAGGAGCTGGCCCGGCGGGCCGACGTGATGATCGAGAACTTCAAGCCGGGCGGGCTCGCCCGGTTCGGGCTCGACTTCGAAACCGTCGCCGAGGGCAACGCCGGCATCGTGTACGCGTCGATCAGCGGCTTCGGCTCGGGCGCCGGCGCGTCGATCCCGGGGTACGACCTGATGGTGCAGGCGATCTCGGGCCTGATGAGCCTCACCGGCGACCCCGACGGGCCGCCGTACCGCGCGGGCATCTCGGTCTTCGACGTGATGGCCGGGCTGCACGCCAACATCGGCATCCTGGCCGCGCTGCACAGCCGGGCCGCGTCGGGGCGTGGGCAGCACATCGAGGTCAACCTGCTCTCGTCGGCGCTGTCGGGGCTGGTCAACCACAGCAGCGCCGTGGTCGCCGGCGACACCGTGCCGTTCCGGATGGGCAACGCGCACCCGAGCCTGTTCCCGTACGAGCCGCTGCCCACCGCCGACGGCGAGCTGATCGTGATCGCGGGCAACGACGGGCAGTTCCGCAAGCTGTGCCAGGTGCTCGGCGTCCCGGAGCTGGTCGACGACCCGCGGTTCGGGCGCAACCAGGACCGCACCGCCAACCGCGACGCGCTGCGGCCGCTGCTGGTCGAGGTTCTGCGCACCCGCACCAAGGACGAGTGGTTCCGCGACCTGATCGCGGCCGGCGTGCCCTGCGCCCCGATCAACACCCTCGACGGCGGTGTCGCGTACGCCCAGGATCTCGGTCTGGACCCTGTGGTCGAGGTCGGCGCCGTGCCGAGCGTGCGCAACCCGATCACGTTCTCCGCGACGCCGCCGCGCTACGAGCTGCCGCCGCCGGGGCTCGACGAACACGGTGAGGAGATCCGCGCATGGCTGAAGAGCTGAGCTTCGGCACCGCGATCGGCACGTCCGACGCGAGCCGCATCTCGCTGCTCGGGCAGGACCTGGCCGCCGACCTGATGGGCAAGGTGGGCTTCGGCGAGCTGGCGTTCTGGTTGGTCACCCAACGCCGGCCCTCGCCGGCCGAGACGCGGGTGTTCGAGACCGTGCTCGTCGCCCTGGCCGACCACGGCTTCACGCCGACCGCGATCGCCGCCCGGCTGACCTACCTCAGCGCGCCCGAGTCGATCCAGGGCGCGCTCGCGGCCGGCCTGCTCGGCGGTGGCTCGCGCTTCCTCGGCGTGACGGAGGACTGTGGACGGTTCCTCGCGTCGACGCTGGCCGCGAGCGGCCCGCCGCCGACCACGGACGCGGGCTTCGACGAGCTGGCCCGCACCGCCGTCACCGAGGCCCGCGCCGCCAAGCGGTTCGTGCCCGGGCTCGGCCACCCGGTGCACAAGGTCGAGGACCCGCGCACGCCCGTGCTGATCGGCATCGCCCGCGAAGAAGGGCTGGAAGGCCCACACCTGCGGCTGTTCCAGGCGATCGGCCGCGTGCATCCGGAAATTCTCGGCCGTACGCTGCCGCTGAACGGTGCCGGCGTGGCCGGTGCCGCGCTCGCCGACCTCGGGCTCCCGGTCGACCTGCTGCGCGGCTTCGCGCTGCTGGCGCGCGCCGCCGGCCTGCTGGGCCACCTGGCCGAGGAGAAGCGGTCGCCGATCGGCATGGACATCTACACCACCGTGGACCGCCACGCGGACTACCGTCCCCCGAACCAAGACTGAGAGGAGCGGGCATGGCCAAAGTCGTCGCGGTCATCGCCTCCACCCATCACCCGTTCTACTACCGCGCGAGCACCGCGACGGGCGATGACCGGCCACCGTTCGCCGACGAGTGGACGGCGAAGATCCTGGCGTTCCGGGAGACGCTGAGCCGCGCCAATCCGGATGTGCTGGTGATGGTCGGCTCCGACCACTTCCACCAGCTCTGGCTCGACAACATGCCACAGTTCCTCGTCGGCAAGGCGCCGTTCTACGACGCGAACTGGCACAACGAGGAGCGCGAGTTCGGCCTGCCGCGGATGCTGCTGCGCGGCCAGGAGGACCTCTCCACGCACATCCTGCGCAACGGTCTCGACGCCGGCTTCGACCTGGCGTTCAGCAACGAGCTGCGGATCGACCACAGCATCACGTGCCCGATCATCACGCTGCGGCCCGAAGCCGACCTGCCGATCGTGCCGATCTACACGAACATCTTCGCCCCGCCGCTGCCGCAGCCGAAGCGCTTCGTCCAACTCGGACAGACGATCCGTGAGCTGGTCGAGGCGTGGCCGAGCGACCTGCGGGTGGCCGTCGTCGGCACCGGCCACCTCTCGCTGGAGCTGGGCGGCCCGCGGCAGTTCGGCCCGCACGGCCCGGACCCGGCGTTCGACGAGCGCGCCGTCGGTTGGATCGCCAACGGCGACCTGGACGGCGCACTGGCCGAGGTCACCCTGGACAGCCTGCACGCACCGGGCAACGCGACCCACGGGTTCATGGACTTCATGCTCATGATGGGCGTCGCCGGTGCCGGCGTGAAGGCCGACTACGTCGACTCGCTCGACCTGTTCCACACCATGGAGGCCTACTTCACCTGGTACCCGAACGGAGCGCCGGGGGTATGAGCAAATACCTGTTGGACAAGTTCCTCTACACGGTCGACCGGGATCCGGCGCTCGTCGAGCGCTACCGGGAGGATCCGGTCGCCACGGTCGCCTGGTGGGAGGCCGAGGTCGCCAACGCGATCCTCAACTCCCACACGGCCGAGGCCAGCACGTGGCTGCGGTTCGACGACGTCGAGCGGCAAGCACTGTCCACCCACGACTACGTGAAGCTGTTCGAGCTGGGCGCGCATCCGTTCCTGACGCTGACGCTGTTCATCGCGATGTTCGAGCGCGACCATGCCGAGCCGCTGGCCTTCCAGAAGGAGTACGCGGTCCGGCTGGCCCACTTCCAGCTGCCCTACCCCGACATCGCGACGTGACCGCCATGCGCGCCGCCGTCGTGGACCCCGCGGGCGAGCCGCCGCGGGTGGTGGACCGTGCCGTGCCGCTGGCCGGCGAGGAAGAGCTCCTGGTCGCGGTCACCGCGGCGCCGATCACCCCGCTCGACCTACTCTGCGCCTCCGGCACCTCCTACTTCGGGGTGCCGGCGTGCCCGTACGTGCCGGGCGTGCAGGGTGTCGGCCGGCTCGCCGACGGCACGCCGGTCTGGTTCCCCACGGACGCCGGCATGAAGCCGGGCGACGGCAGCATGGCCGAGCACGCGGTGGTGCCCGCTGCCGGCGTGGCCCCGCTGCCCGCCGACGTCGACCACCGGCTCGTCGCGGCGCTGGGCCTGTCCGCGGTCGCGGCCTGGCACGCGCTGACCGGGTGCGGCGCGCTGGCGGAGGGCGAGCAGGTGCTCGTGCTCGGCGCGGGCGGCGTGGTCGGCCAGGCGGCGATCCAGATCGCCAAGCTGCACGGCGCCCGCCGGGTGATCGCCGCCGCCCGCTCGACCGCGGCGCAGGAACGGGCCCACCGGGCCGGCGCCGACACGGTGGTCGCGGTCCACCCCGACGACGACGTGACCACGCTGGCCCGGCGCATGGGCGACGCCGCGGACGGGCCGGTCGACCTCGTGCTCGATCCGATCTTCGGCGTGCCGGGCGCGGCGGCGCTGCGTACGCTGCGGATCGGCGGCCGAATGGTCAACCTGGGCAGCGCCGCGGCGGAGACGGCGCCGCTCGACTCGGCCACGCTGCGCAGCCGCTCGCTGCGGGTGCTCGGCTACACCAACAACGAGCTGACCCCGGCTGAGAAGGCCCGGACGGTCAGCGAGATCGCGGCACACGCCGCGGCGGGGCGCCTCACGGTCGCCTACGAGGAGGTCCCGCTCGAGGAGGCCGCCGACGCCTGGCGCCGGCAGGCGACGGGCACTGTCCCGGGCCGGATCGTGCTGACGATCTGACCCGCGGGGTACGGCCGGACCGTCTCCCCCGTTCGGCCCGGCCGTGCCCCACCCGTTTTGAGCGCGCGTCCACGGGTAGGGCAGCAAGCATGATTGATCCGGATCTGCTCGACCGTGTCTTCTTCGGCGAGGATCGGCTGTCCAGCGATGAGATCCACCGCCGGGTCGTCGCCCTCGAGCCGCCCGCGGAGGTGCTGATCGCCTTCGACCACCTGCCCGAGGGCGAGTACAGCGTGGACGAGGTGGCCGAGATCGTCGGCTCGGAGGAGCCGGCCTAAGGGTCTAGCCCGGCGGCTGTGTGGCGAACGGGAAGCCCGCCTCGAACAGGTCGAGCGCGCGGCCCATCCGCTCCAGCGAGAAGCCGTGCTCGTCGTCCAGCACGCCCAGGATGGCGCCGACCAGCGCACCGGCGAACGCGCGGCTCTCCAGGTCGCCCTGCGGCCGGCCCAGCCGCTCGGCGACGCCGTTGGCGAGCAGCGCGATCGTCCGCTGCAGCTCGTCGAGCTGTGCCGCCCGCAGCTCGGGCACCGAACGGATCAGCTTCTGCCGGGCGATCTCCCGGTCGAGCTGCTCGGGCGACATCGTCGTGAACACCCGCTCCATCGAGCGGCGCAGCGCGGTCAGCGCGGGCAGCTCGGCCGGCTCGTCCTTGAAACCCTGGATCATGATCGGGTCGTAGTCGTCGACCAGGACCAGCTGTTCCTTCGACGGGAAATACCGGAAGAACGTGCTCGGCGAGATCTCGGCCGCCTCGGCGATCTGCTCGACGGTCGTCTCGCCGTAGCCCTTCTCGGCGAACAGCCGCATGGCCTGCTCGCGGATGGTGGCCCGGGTCCGCAGCTTCTTGCGCTCGCGGAGCCCGAGCCCCATCTCTGGTTCAGCCGGCATGAAGCGATTCTGCCACCGGCGCGGGCTGGGGCCCGGCCTCCACGGTCACGGCGGGCCGGCGCGGCAGCAGCCAGAACGCGACCACGGCGGCCAGCGCGCAGAGGACCGCGCAGACCCAGAGCGTCTGGTTCATCCCGTCGACGAACGCCGTGCGCACGGTGTCCAGCAGCGTCCCGTCGCCGCGCTGCCCCGCGACCGCGACGCCCGCCGCGACGCTGTCGGAGACCGGGTGCACCGCGGCCGCGCCGAGCCCGGACTGGTAGCCGGCGCTGAGCACGGTGCCGAGAACCGCGACGCCGATCGTGCCGCCCGCCTGACGCAGCGCCTGGATCACCGCCGACCCGGAGCCGGCCCGCTCGACGGAGAGCGCGTCCATCGCGGCGCCCATGGTGGCCGGCATCGCCAGCCCCATCCCGGCGCCGAGCAGGGCGATCCAGGTCGCGGTCCAGCCGTACCCGGTGTCGGCCGACGTCTGTGCGCCGAGCACGAGTGCCACCGTGAGCAGCACGAAGCCGGCCCCGATCAACCCGCCGGAACCGAGCGCGCGCCCCGCCCGCCCGCCGAGACGCGTGCCGACAAGCAGACCGCCGATCATCGGCAGCAACCGCACGCCCGTGCCGAGCGAGCTCGCACCGCCGACCGCCTGGAGGAACTGTGGCACCAGGAACAGCAGACCGAACATCGCGAAGTTGATGATCGTGGCCAGCCCCGAGCCGAGCGTGAAGCCACGGCTGCGGAACAGGGCGAGATCGATCAGCGGGTACGCCGCGCGGCGCTGCCGTGCGACGAACAGGGCCAGCAGCGCGACGCCGGCGGCCACCAGCCCCCAGTCGCCGACGTCGGACCAGCCGTCCTCGCCGATCCGGATGAAGCCGTAGGTGAGCCCGAGCAGGCCGCCGGAGGAGAGCAGGATGCCGGGCAGGTCGATCGGCCGGTCCTGGCTGCCCCGCGACTCGGGCACGAACAGCGCGACCGCGAGCACGCCGAGCAGCACGAGCGGCACGTTGATCAGGAAGATCGAGCCCCACCAGAAGTGCTCGAGCAACCAACCGCCGAGGATCGGGCCAAGCGGCAGGCCGATCGCGGTGGAGGTGACCCAGATGGTGAGGGCGCGGCCGCGCTCACGGCTGTCCGGGAACAGCACGGGCAGCACGGCCATGGACAGCGGCATCATGATCGCGGCGCCGAGGCCGAGCGCGGCGCGGGCCGCGATCAGCGTGCCGGCGCTGCCGGCGTAGGCGCAGAAGACCGAGGCCGCGCCGAACAGCAGCAGGGCCCCGAGCAGGAAGCGCTTGCGGCCGAACCGGTCGCCGAGCGAGCCGGCCGGCAGCAGCACCGCCGCGAGGACCAGCGTGTACGCCGACGCGAACCACTGCAGCTGCGCGTTGGACGCGTCGAGGTCGACGGCCAGGGTCGGCACCGCGACGGTGAGCACCGTGGTGTCGAGGCCGATGGTGAGCATCGCGATGGCGAGCGCGCCCAGCGCTAGCCACCGGCTGGAACGAGACGTCGGCACAGCCGACCACCCCCGAATGTAGAAGCTGAACTCAAATGAGAGTAGCTCCTACATTCGTGGGTATGTCAACTGAGTGTGACTCTCAGTTTTCTCCGGATCGGGACGTCAGGCCGGCGACACCCGCGGCGTGGTCCACGCCGGCGCCTGGTCGTCGATCTCCACGATCTCCCGGCCGAGCGGCCAGAACGCGGCCGGCACCAGCTTGAAGTTGGCGATCCCGAAGGGGATGCCGATGATCGTGAGGCAGAGCGCGATGCCCTGGACGATGTGCGTCAGCGCGAGCCACCAGCCGGCCACGACCGCCCAGACCACGTTGCCGACGTCGTGCGCGACGCCCGAGGTCGGCCTCGTGACCAGAGTGCGACCGAACGGCCAGAGTGCGTAGTTGGCCAGGCGGAGCGCGGCTACACCAAAAGGAATGGTGACGATCAGAACGAAGCAGATCAAAGCCGCAAATCCGTAGACCAGGGCCAGCACGAGTCCGCTACCGAAGATCAGCCACAGGACGTTCAGAATAAAGCGGATCATCCTCACATCATGCGCCCTCGACACGGCCTCACGGACGCGCATCGAAATCTGAACATCGTTCTATGTCGTAGTAGGGTCCGGACATGTCGGATGCACAACCGCCGATCAACCGACCGACACTCACGTCCACTGTGGATGAGGCTGCGGACCTGCCGGCCTTCGACGACGAGGAGCGGCCGGCACGGGTGCTGACCGGCCGGATCGGCTGGGGCGTCGCGGTCGTCGCGTTCGCGGTCGCCGTGCTCGTGCTGGTGCAGGTGTTCCGCCCGCTGCCGCAGGGCAGCCAGTACTACCTCATCATCTTCCTGGCCGGCACGTTGCCGCTGGTCTTCCTCGCGTACCGCAGCGGTGTGCCCGTGCCGGCCCGCTGGCGCCGCGCCGCGCGCGACCGTCCGACCGTCTTCGACTGGGTCCTCGCCGTGCTGGCGCTCGGTGTCTGCCTCTACCCGGTGCTCGGCGGCTACAACGCGTTCCTCGACCGACAGGGCCTGCTGGAGCCGATGGACGTCGCGATGGGCGCCGTGCTGCTCGTGCTGGTCGTCGAGGCGTGCCGGCGGACCACCGGATGGGTGCTGCCGCTGGTCTGCCTGCTCTTCCTCGGGTACGGCTACTACGGCGGGCTGCTGCCGCAGAGCTGGTCGATCGCGCACGCCGGGCTCGACTTCGACCAGATCGTCGACGCGCTCTACAACTCCGGCAGCGGGTTCTACGGCACGCCGCTCGACGTGGCCGCGTCGTACGTCGTGCTGTTCACCATCTACGGCGCCGTGCTCGACCTCTCCGGCGCGGGCCGGTTCTTCGTCGACCTGTCGGTGGCCGCGTTCCGCCGCTCGCGCAGCGCCGCCGGCCGCACCGCGGTCGCGTCCGGTTTCCTGCTCGGCACGGTGTCCGGCTCGGGCACGGCGACCGCGGTCAGCGTCGGCGCGGTCACCTGGCCGATCCTGCGCCGCGCGGGCTATCCGCCCGAGCAGGCCGGCGGCATGCTCGCCGCGGCCGGCGTCGGCGCGATCCTGTCGCCGCCGACCCTGGGCGCCGCCGCGTTCATCGTCGCGGAGTACCTCGAGGTCTCGTACCTGGTCGTGCTGGGCTGGGCGATGATCCCGACGGTCCTCTACTACCTCGGCATCCTGCTCGCCGTCGAGATCGACGCCCGGCGGTTCAAGGTGCGACCCGTCGACCTGTCGGTGCCGTCGGTGTGGCGGCTGCTCGGCCGCTTCGGCTACCACTTCTCGTCGCTGGTCGCGATCGTGGTGCTGCTCGCGCTCGGGGTAAGCGCCACGAAATCCGTGGTGTACGCGACCGGGCTCGCCTTCGTCCTGTCCTTCCTCGACCGCTCGGGCTGGCTGACCCCGCGCCGCCTGTTCGAGGCGCTCTCCATCGGCGTGCGCGGCGTGCTGCCGGTGGCCGCGGTCTGCGCGGCGGCCGGCATCGTCACCGCGATCACCACGAAGACCGGCCTGGGCGCCCAGCTCGCCTCGCTGCTGGTGCGCACCGCCGAGGCGCTGGCCGACAACCGCACGGTGGTGCTGGCGCTGACCGTGGTGCTCGCGGCCGTGGCGCTGTCCCTGCTCGGGCTCGCGGTGCCGGTCACCGCCTCGTTCATCATCGGCTGGGTGATCATCGGCCCGGCGCTGCTGGCGCTGGGCGTGCCGGCACCGGCCGCGGCGATGTTCGTCTTCTACTACTCCGTGCTGTCCGAGGTCACCCCGCCGACGGCGTTGGCGGCGGTGGGCGCCTCGGCGATCACCGGTGGGCGCACCGTGCCCACGATGTGGCAGGCGCTCAAGTACGCCCTGCCCGCGTTCCTCGTGCCGATCGCGTTCGTGCTCACCGGCCCGGGCGAGTACCTGCTGGCCCGCGGCCCGTGGCTCGGCGTCGTGTGGACCACCGTGGCCGCCTGCGCGGCCGTCGCGGCGCTGGCGGTGGCCAGCGGCGGCTGGCTCCTCGGCGTGGGCCCGGCGGCCCCGGTGCCGCGCGTGCTCGCCGGCGTCGCCGGCCTGCTCCTGCTCTACCTGCACCCCGTGAGCATCGGGGTGGCCGCGGTGCTGCTGCTGGCGTGCGCCGCCCTCGTCCACTGGCGCAACCGCACGCAGCCGCCGCCGGCGACCGAGACTTCCGCACCGTCGTCCCTCGAGAAGGAGTCCATATGAGACGCACGAGCAGAGTCTGGTCCGCCGCCCTCGTCGTCGGCCTCGGTGTCGCGCTCGCCGGTTGCGGCGGGCGGCAGGACGTCGCCGGCACCGACACGGGTGACGACGTCACCTGCGAGGTCGCCGGCGAGACCCGGATCGGCATCGCGACCGGGAACTCGACCGGTGTCTACTTCGCCCTCGGCAACGCGTTCGCGGAGCAGCTCTCGGCCGCGACCAACGGCAAGGTCAAGGGCACCGCGGCCGAGACGGGCGCGTCCGTGCAGAACATCCAGCAACTGGTCGCCGGCACCTACCAGGTGGCGTTCTCGCTGGCCGACACGGCGTCCGACGCGGCGCAGGGCAAGGGCAGCTTCACCTCGCCGCAGCCGATCGCGGCGCTGGCCCGGATCTACACCAACTACACGCAGGTGATCGCGCGCACGGACGCCGGCATCAAGTCGGTCGCCGACATGCGCGGCAAGCGGGTCTCGACGGGCTCACCGCGGTCCGGCACCGAGGTGATCGCCAACCGGCTGCTCCAGTCGGCGGGCCTCGACCCGGCCAAGGACGTCCAGGCGCAGCGGCTCGACCTCCAGAAGACGGTCGACGGCATGAAGGACGGCTCGATCGACGCGATGTTCTGGTCGGGCGGCCTGCCGACCCCGGGCGTCACGGACCTCTTCACGACGGCGAAGGACAAGGTGGCGTTCGTCGACATCGCGCCGCTCCTGCCGGAGATGAACAAGATCAGTCCGGCGTACGAGGAGGGCTCGGTCCCGGCCGCCACCTACGCGCTGCCGGCGGACGCCAAGACGATCGTGGTCCCGAACCTGCTGCTGGTGAAGGACGACCTGGACGCCAACGTGGCCTGCGCGCTCACGAAGGCGCTCTTCGACCGCAAGACCCAGCTCGAACAGGCCAACGCGGCGGCCAAGGAGATTAGCCTGGACACGGCCCGCCAGACGGACCCGGTCAAGCTGCACCGCGGCGCCGACAAGGCGCTGACCGACCGGGCGCTGCTCGTCGTGCTCGGCGTGGTCGGCCTCGCCAC
>NZ_JBFAIU010000079.1:0-24891 GCF_040654855.1 Asanoa sp. NPDC050611 | reverse complement strand
AAGGACAGCCTCGAGAAGGCCGGCTTCGAGGTCGTCGTCTCCTACGTCGCGACGCCGAACCATACGCACCACCCCCCGGGCCAGGGTGGTGCGTATGGGTAAGCAGAGCAAGGATGATCATGCGGCGAGGGCGACCGTCGCGGCCAGGGCGACCCAGAAGACCTGGAGGACCGTGCGCGGGCCGATCGGCTCGACCGGCCGGCCGCCGAGCGAGAGCTTGCGCCGGGCCGCCGAGACGTTGGCCGGGAACATCGCGATCATCAGCAGCGCGAGGCCCGCGGCCGCCAGGGCGGCGGTGCCCGGGATCAGCAGGCCGACCGCGCCGACCAGCTCGAGCACGCCGGTCGCCGTGACCAGCAGGTCCGGGCGGGGGAGCCGCGGCGGCACCATCGCGATCATGCCGGCGCGCATCTTCGGTGCGAAGTGCGCGAGGCCGGTGACCAGGAACATGAGCGCGAGACCGACGCGCAGCGCGGGCAGCCAGCCGTCGAGGGCGTCGACGCCGGCGAGGCCGGCCACGCGGGCGAGGACGAAACCGATGACGAGGAAAACGAGAGGGGCCATGGCGACACTCCAATCTTGTCGATGTCAAGTTAGCATCAGAACTTGTCAGTGGCAAGTTAGAGTGGGCGCATGACAGACACGCGGCCCTATCACCACGGCGACCTCCGGCGGACCCTGCTCGCGGCCGCGGCCGAGGCGATCACCGAGAGCGGACCCGCGGCGTTGAGCCTGCGCGACCTGGCCCGCCGCGCAGGCGTGTCGCACGCCGCGCCCGCGCACCACTTCGGCGACAAGGCCGGCCTGCTCACGGCGCTCGCGGCGCAGGGCTTCGGCTACCTCGCCGACGAGCTCGACCGCACCCGCGCGGCCGGCGGTGGGGTGCTCGACGCCGGCGTCGCCTACGTGCGGTTCGCCGTTACGCACCGCGCTCACTTCGCCGTGATGTTCCAGCCGGAGCTGCTCAACAACACCGACCCGGAACTGCATGCCGCGCAGGACCGGTCCTCGTCCGCGCTGAGCGACGCCGTCGCCACCGTCGACCGCACCGAGCTGCGCGGCGCCGACGCCCGGATCGCCGGGCTCTCCGCCTGGTCGATCGTCCACGGCTTCGCCACGCTCTGGCTCAGCGGTGCGCTGCCCGCCGACCTGGGCGACAACGCCGAGGAGGCGGCGCGCCAGGTGATCCGGGGCCTGTTCGCCCCCGGCTAGCGGGCCCTCACCAGCTCGTCGACAGCGGCTTGCCTTCGGCGTACCCGGCCGTGGACTGGATGCCCACCACCGCCCGCTCGTGGAACTCCGGGATCGACGCCGCACCGGCATAGGTGAACGCGCTGCGTACGCCCGCGACGATCTCGTCGATCAGGTCCTCGACCCCGGGCCGCTGCGGGTCGAGGTACATCCGGGCCGACGAGATGCCCTCCTCGAACACCGCCTTGCGGGCCCGGTCGAACGGGCTGTCGTCGGCCGTGCGGGCGCTCACCGCGCGGGCCGACGCCATACCGAAGCTCTCCTTGTAACGCCGCCCGTCGGGGTCGGTGTAGAGGTCGCCCGGCGACTCGTACGTGCCGGCGAACCACGACCCGATCATCACGTTGGAGGCACCGGCGGCCAGCGCGAGCGCCACGTCCCGCGGGTGCCGCACGCCGCCGTCCGCCCAGACGTGCCGGCCCAGCTCGCGGGCCGCGGTCGCGCAGTCCAGCACCGCCGAGAACTGCGGGCGGCCGACCCCGGTCATCATCCGGGTCGTGCACATCGCGCCCGGCCCGACGCCCACCTTGATGATGTCGGCGCCCGCGTCGACCAGGTCCCGCACGCCCGCCGCGGTGACCACGTTGCCCGCGACGATCGGCACGGCCGGATCGAGCGCGCGGACCGACCGCAGCGCGGCCAGCATCCGCTCCTGGTGCCCGTGCGCGGTGTCGACGACCAGCGTGTCGACGCCGGCCTCCAGCAGCGCCGCCGCCTTGCCGGCCACGTCGCCGTTGATCCCGATCGCGGCCGCGATCCGCAGCCGGCCCTTGGCGTCCAGCGCGGGCCGGTAGAGCGTGGCGCGCAGCGCGGCCGCCCGGGTCAGCACGCCGACCAGGCGTCCCTCGACGTCGACCACGGGCGCGATGCGGCGCCGGCCGGCGGAGAGGGCGTCGAACCCGCGCCGCGGGTCGGCCTCGGCGGGAACGGTCAGCAGCTCGGTCGACATGACGTGCCGCAGCTGCGCGAACCGGTCCACGCCGACCAAGTCGGCCTCGGTCACCACGCCGACCGGGCGGTGGTCGGCGTCGACCACGACGACCGCGCCGTGTGCCCGCTTCGGCAGCAGGTGGATGGCGTCACCGACGGTGTCGGTCGGGCCGAGCGTGATCGCGGTGTCGTGCACCAGATGCCGCTGCTTGACCCAGGCGATCACCTCGCCGACCACCTCGATCGGGATGTCCTGCGGGATCACCGCCATCGCGCCGCGCCGGGACACCGTCTCGGCCATCCGGCGACCGGCGACGGCGGTCATGTTGGCCACCACGATCGGGACGGTGGTGCCGCTGCCGTCGTCGGTGGACAGATCCACGTCGAGGCGGGACACCAGGTCCGACCGCTTGGGCGTCATGAAGACGTCGCTGTACGTCAGATCGTGGCTGGGCGCGTTGCCGTCGAGAAACCTCACCCGCACATCATTCCCACGGGTGGGCGGTGAACGCTAAGCGATCGTGCAGATCGCGGCGCCGGCGCTCACGGTGGCGCCGACCGCCGCCACCAGCCCCGAGACCGTGCCGGCCCGGTGCGCGTTGATCGGCTGCTCCATCTTCATCGCCTCGAGCACGACGATCAGGTCACCCTCGGCCACCTCGTCACCGTCGGTCACCGCGACCTTGACGATCGTGCCCTGCATCGGGGAGGTCAGCGTGTCGCCGCCCGCGGCGCCGGGGCCGCTGCGGGCACCCGCCCGCCTGCCTGGGCGCACATTTGGAGATCCGCCCGAGTTGGCGCCCGTACCCTGGGAAATACCGGCGGGCAGACGCACCTCGAGCCGCTTGCCGCCCACCTCGACCACGACGGTCTCGCGTTCCTCCGGCGGCGTCGCCGCGGCAGCGGCAGCCGGGTCGAAGGGCTCGACGCCGCCCGACCACTCCGTCTCGATCCACCGGGTGTGCACGCGGAACGGCTCGTCGGTGAACGCGGGGTCGCGCACCACCAGGCGGTGGAACGGCAGCGCGGTGGCCATGCCCTCGACGACCATCTCGTCGAGCGCGCGCCGGGACCGCTCCAGCGCCTCGGTCCGGGTCTCGCCCGTGACGATGACCTTGGCCAGCAGCGAGTCGAAGTTGCCGCCGATGACGTCACCCTCGGTGATGCCGGCGTCGACCCGGACGCCCGGGCCGGCCGGCAGCCGCAGCTTCGTGACGGAGCCGGGCGCGGGCAGGAAGTTGCGGCCCGGGTCCTCGCCGTTGATCCGGAACTCGAACGAGTGGCCGCGGGGGGTCGGGTCCTCGGTGTGGCGCAGCGGCTCGCCCGCCGCGATCCGGAACTGCTCGCGGACCAGGTCGATGCCGGAGGTCTCCTCGGACACCGGGTGCTCGACCTGCAGCCGCGTGTTGACCTCGAGGAAGGAGATCGTGCCGTCGGCGCCGACCAGGTATTCCACGGTGCCGGCGCCCTCGTAGCCGGCCTCGCGGCAGATCGCCTTGGCGCTCTCGTGGATCTGCTTGCGCTGCTCGTCGGTCAGGAACGGCGCGGGCGCCTCCTCGACCAGTTTCTGGTGGCGGCGCTGCAGGGAGCAGTCGCGGGTGCCGACGACGACCACGTTGCCGTGCCGGTCGGCGATCACCTGGGCCTCGACGTGCCGGGGCTGGTCGAGGTAGCGCTCGACGAAGCACTCGCCCCGCCCGAACGCCGCGACCGCCTCGCGGGTGGCGCTCTCGAACAGCGCCGGGATCTCCTCGATCCTGCGGGCGACCTTGAGGCCGCGGCCGCCACCGCCGAACGCCGCCTTGATCGCGACCGGGAGGCCGTGCTGCTCGGCGAACGCGACGACCTCGTCCGGCCCCTTGACCGGGTCGGGGGTGCCGGGGACCAGCGGCGCGCCGGCGCGCTGGGCGATGTGCCGGGCGGTGACCTTGTCACCGAGGTCGCGGATCGCCTGGGGGCTCGGGCCTATCCAGGTGAGGCCCGCGTCGATGACCGCGGCCGCGAAGTCGGCGTTCTCGCTCAGAAAGCCATAGCCAGGGTGTACGGCGTCAGCGCCCGACCGGGCCGCGACGTCGATCAGCTTCTCGATGCGCAGGTACGTGTCGGCGGCGGTCTCGCCGTTCAGGGCGTACGCCTCGTCGGCCAGCACCGCGTGGGGCGCGTCCCGGTCGGAGTCGGCGTAGACGGCGACACTCCCGAGCCCGGCGTCGCGGCAGGCGCGGATGACCCGCACCGCGATCTCACCCCGGTTGGCGATCAGAACCTTACGCATATTCGGGAGTGTATCGGCGGGGATGATCCACTTACCCGGGAGTCGCTGTGGGATGTGCAACGCTTGGGGCGTGTCGGCTACCCGGATGATGATCCTCGGCGCGGTGCGCCTGGCGCAGCCCGTCCACGGCTACGACGTGCGGCGTGAGCTGCTCAGTTGGGGCGCCGACCGGTGGGCGAACGTACAACCTGGATCGATCTATCACGGGCTGCGCAAGCTGACCGAGGAGGGCATGCTGCGCGAGGTCGGCACCGACCAGGTCGGCGGGCGTCCGGCGCGCACGTCGTACGAGATCACGGACAAGGGCGAGGCCGAGTTCGAGACGTTGTTGCGTGATCTGTGGTGGAACGTCTCCCCGCCGACCGATCCGTTCTTCGCGGCCTTCTCGTTCGTGCCGGCGTTGCCCCGCTCGGAGGCGTCGGCGGCGTTGCGCAACCGGGCGAGCGTGCTGCGGGCTTCCGTGGAGGGCATGCGATCGTCGCTCGAGTCGCGGTGGATCAGCGAGCTGAAGCCTGCCCACGTGGGCTGGATGTTCGAGCTGAGCATCGCCCGCATGGAGGGGGAGATCGCCTGGTGCGAGCGGATCGCCGAGCTGATCGACTCGGGAGTGTCGTACCTCCCGGATAGCCTCCGCGAGTCTCCCGAGTTCCGTGAATATCTCGATCGGACAAGCAATATTCAACGTTGACCAGTCGAGTTATATCGCGTTAGAGTCCCGGGTGACCATAGTCGACCCGGGGGTGTGTCGTGATCATCGAGACCAGCGGGCTGCGGAAGTCGTTCCGCTCCCGCCAGGGCAGAGAGAAGAAGACAGTCGAGGCCGTCCGCGGCGTCGACCTGCGCGTCGACGAGGGAGAGATCTTCGGCTTCCTCGGCCCCAACGGCGCGGGCAAGACCACCACGCTGCGCATGCTCGCGACGCTGATCGTCCCCGACGGCGGTGCGGCCACGGTCGCCGGCGCCGACCTGCTGCGCGACCCGGGCGAGGTGCGCCGCCGCATCGGCTATGTGGCACAGGGCGGCAGCACGTGGGACGACTCGACCGCGCGTGAGGAGCTGGTGCTCCAGGCGCGGCTCTACGGCATCGGCAAGCCCGCCGCGTTGGAGCGGGCTTCCCGGGCGCTGGACGCGTTCCAGTTGTCCGAATACGCGGACCGCAAGTGCAAGACCTACTCCGGTGGCCAGCGGCGGCGGGTCGACATCGCGCTGGGCATCATCCACGAGCCGCGGGTCGTGTTCCTCGACGAGCCGACCACCGGGCTCGACCCGCAGAGCCGGGCACACATGTGGGACGAGATCCGCCGGCTGCGCGCCGAGGGCATGACGGTCTTCATCACCACGCACTACCTCGAAGAAGCCGACGCGCTCTGCGACCGCATCGCGATCATGGACAACGGCGAGGTGGTCGCGGAGGGCACGCCGTCGGAGCTGAAGCGGTCGATCTCGCACGACGTGATCACTGTCGGGCTCAACGGCGCGACGGCCGACGCGGCCTCGGTGCTCGACTCCGCGACGTTCGTGGCCCGGCTGGAGAAGCTCGACACCGGCGACGGGCTGCGGCTCTTCGTCGACGACGGCGCCACGGCGATGCCGCAGGTGCTGCGCGAGTTGGAGCGCAACGGCGTCACCCTGAAGTCGATCGAGCTGCACCGGCCGAGCCTCGACGACGTCTTCCTGACCAAGACCGGCCGTTCGTTGCGGGAGAAGTGAGTCTGATGAAGTTCCTCCGTGACTGCTGGCTGATCTTCTCCCGGCAGATCCAGCTCCTGCTGCGCAACCCCGTCTGGGTGTTCGTCGGCGTCTTCCAGCCGGTGATGTACCTCTTGCTCTTCGCGCCGCTCCTCAAGCCCGCGCTCTCGCCGTTGGGCGTGACGTCGGACGCCGAGGCCTACCGGGTGTTCGTGCCGGGCCTGCTCGTGCTGCTTGCCATCTTCGGCGGCCTGTTCCAGGGCTTCGGGCTGATCGCCGAGCTGCGGGCCGGCGTGATCGAGCGGTCCCGGGTGACTCCCGTGAGCCGCTTCGCGCTGCTGCTCGGCCGGTCGCTGCGCGACGTGGTGTCGCTGATCGTGCAGGCCGGCATCATCACGATCCTGGCGCTCTTCTTCGACCTGCGGGTGTTCATCGGCGACCTGCTGCTGGCCTACCTGATGCTGGCGCTGATCGCGCTGATGACCTCGGCCGTCTCCTACGGGGTGGCGCTGGCGGTGAAGAGCGAGGACGCGCTGGCCCCGCTGATGAACACCGTGGCCCAGCCGGTCCTGCTGCTGTCCGGCATCCTGCTACCCCTGCAGTTCGCGCCGGGCTGGCTCGAGGACGTGGCCAAGTGGAACCCGTTCTCCTGGGCGGTCGACGGCACCCGGGCCCTGTTCGCCGGCGACGTCGGCAACGACAAGGTCTGGCAGGGGCTGCTCATCGTGGCCGTGCTGACGGTGCTCTCCGTCTGGTGGGCGGCGCGCGAGTTCGCGCGCAGCGTGCGCTGATCCGGGGGTGAGGATGTGGTGCCCGGCTGGGGGGCGGGCACCACATCGCCTCGGTCTGTGTGCCGTGCGGTTGTGTGCTGTGGGGTTGAGTGCTGTGCGGTTGTGTGCTGTGCCACCCGCGGGATTTTCGGCCGCGTGTGAGAGCGGTTTCTCCGCGTAACGTGAGGTCGTGCCGCGCCTCGTCCACGACCGGATCACCCTGCTGCTCTACCTGCAGCTGGGCGTCTGGGGCTTCTTCCTCTACGGCTTCGGCCCGGTCGTGCCGCTGCTCCGCGACGAGCAGGGTGTCAGCGCGGCGCTGGCGAGCCTGCACGGCACGGGCCTCGCGGCCGGCATCGTGATCGCGGGCTTCATCTTCTCGCCGCTGTCCCGCCGCATCGGGCGCGGCCCCACGATCTGGACCGGCCTGGCGGGCGTGGCCCTGGTGGTCGGGATCCTCTGGGTGGCGCGCCCGCTCCCGGTGACGGTCGGTGCGGCGGTGCTGGTGTCGGTCTTCGGCTCGCTGATCGTCAACGGCGTCAACGCGGCGCTGTCGGACCACCACGGCCCCGCGGCGCCGGCGGCGCTGTCGGAGGCGAACGCGACCGCCGCCTTCATGGGCGTGGTGGCACCACTGGTGGTCGGCGGTTTCGTGGCGGCGGGCCTGGGTTGGCGGGCGGCGCTGTCGCTGGTGGTGGTGCTCATCGCGACCGTGCTGCTGCTGGCGGGCCGATGGCGGGTGCCGGTGCCGGCGCGCGTCGTGTCCGCGTCTCCTGGTTCGGGCCGGGCCGCGTTGCCACGGCCTTACTGGATCACGTTGGTCCTGCTGGCCGCGGTGTCGTCGATCGAAGTGTGCTTCTCGCTGTGGGCGGTCGAGGTGCTGCGCACGCACGCCGGCATGGCCTCGGGCCCGGCCGCGGCCTCGTTCGCCGCGGTCCTGGCGGGCATGTTCGTCGGTCGGGTGGTCGCGGGCCGGGTCGCGCTGCACGTGCCGACGATCCGCCTGCTGTTGCTGTCGCTGGTACTTACGCTGGCGGGCTTCGCGGTGTTCTGGGTGGGTACGGCCCCGTGGCTGGCGGTCACCGGCCTGTTCGTGGTGGGCCTGGGCATGGCGGTCCAGTACCCGCTGGTGATCTCGCTGGCCCTGGCCGCCGCTCCGGGCCAGGCGGACCGGGCGTCAGGCCTGACGTCGTACCCGGTCGCCTTCGGCTTCGGCGTAGCGCCGGTCCTGCTCGGAGCGCTGGCGGACCGCTCGGGCACCCACCTGGCGTTCCTGGTGCTGCCGGCCTTCATCGCGGCGGCGGTGCTGTTGACGGTGTGGCTGGCCCGCGTACTAGCTCTTCCAAAGGTCGGTGAGCCGCACACCGAGATCGTCGAGCAGGTGGCGTAGCAGCGGCAAGGAAAGCCCGACGACGGTGCCGTGATCGCCCTCGATCCGCTCGACAAAGGGCCCACCAAGCCCATCGATGGTGAACGCCCCGGCGACGTGCAACGGTTCGCCGCTAGCCACGTAGGCCGCGATCTCCTCATCGGTGAGCTCGGCGAAGTGCACGGTGGTGGACCCGACGGCCCCGACGGTGACCCCGGCGAGATCGATCAGATAGTGCCCGGTGTGCAGTACACCGGACCGCCCGCGCATGGCCCGCCAACGCTGCACAGCGTCGTCGGCGTCGCTGGGCTTGCCGAGAACCTGCCCGTCGAACTCGAGAACGGAGTCGCACCCGAGCACGAGCAACCGCCCACCGGGACTGACACTGATGCCCTCGACCCCAAGCCGCCTCGCCACCTCGGTGGCCTTCATCCGGGCAAGGGTGAAGCAGAGCTCTTGGGGAGTGGGCTCACTGACCGCACTCTCGTCGACCCCGCTGACCACCACTTCCACGTCGATCCCGGCCGCACTGAGCAACGCCCGCCGGGCGGGACTCGCGGACGCCAACACCAAGGTCGTAGATCCAGCCGTACGCACGGGGAGCTACGCTACCGGCCCGCGCGGTCTGCGATGCCGACGGGCACGTACATGGATCGCGAAGGCCGTGATAACAACCGCAACCACAACCAAACCCCCAACCGCCACCCACCACGAGCCGCCGGGCGATTGCTCGGGCGGGCTACTCGCGGCTGCGGGAGTGGGAGTTGCGCTGGGCGGCAGGTCAGCAGTAAGCGCCGCGACGAGGTTGAGCACCCCGTAGCCATACTGGTCGTCGCGACCTGGCGGCCCTTTGTCCGTGGCGGTACTCGTGATTCGGCGAATTACCTCGCTCGCGGAAAGCTGCGGATAGCGGCTTCGGACCAAGGCCACCGCGCCAGATACGATCGCCGTGGAATCCGAGGTCCCACTGCCGGCTTCGTATCGGGCGTTCGGACGCGTGGTCATGATGTCAACACCAGGAGCGGTGATCATGACTCGGTCGCCGCGGACCGAAAGGTCCGCTGCGTCTCCGGTTCGATCCGTTGCGCCGACCGCAAGGACGCCTGGATAGAAGGCAGGAAACCCGACTACCCGCTGTGTAGGACGATTCCCGACTCCAGACACGACGACGATATCGGCGTCTATCGCAGCTTCAACGGCCTCCTCTAATTCGGGCGTGTGCCCGCCATGTGAGGAGATGTTGATGACATCTGCCCTGTGCTCTATAGCCCATCTGACTCCTGCGGCCGTGTAACGGCCGTCGCCCTGTCTGCCGGTCGCGTTATCAACGATCGGCAAGATCTTCGAGCGCGGCGCGAGACCCAGCGCTCCCTCATCTTGGCCGTGGCCGTGAGCGGCGACTAGTCCGGCCATCGCCGTGCCGTGGCCCACTGAATCCTTGTGCCCGTCGCCGGTCGCGCTCGTGTCCACCACCGTTCCCGGCAGGAGGTTTCCCGCAAGGTCGGGATGCTCTTCCACGCCAGTGTCGATGATCGCCACTGTGACGCCTTCGCCTTGTGCGATCCGATGTGCTTGTTCCACCTTCAAGAAGCTCAGGTGCCACTGACTGCGGCGAACGTCAACCAAACGCTGCCCATGATCAACTACTGTGTGTGGCAAGAAAATCACGGCTAGAACGAGCAGCGCTCCAGCTTTCACTCGCTGAGGCCGATCGCGGGGCCGGGATCGAAGTCGTTGCTGGCATTCGGGGGAAGAACAACCGGCGGCACGCCCACCGCCGTCTCCCATGGATGGTCCTGGATGGATCTCCGCCTCGGCGTATCGTCGGTCCGCGGCGGAATCGAACTGTTCGACATGGGATAGCCGGCCGCGGGTGTCTGCTTCGTTGGGGCCGGCGCGTCGATCACGCCGCCTGCTGGCAAGGCTCGCTGCGGAGAGGGCAACGCTGGCTGTGACCTCGCCGGAGCTCCGCCGATGATTCCGCCCGGCATCACTTGCGGCTGCGGCGTCGTGCCGGCCTTAGAGATGGGCGTTCGCGCGATCTGTCCAGGGAGGAGACGGCCAGGACGCGGATGCGCATTCTGTGCTGTTTGACCTTGACGGCTCGGGGTTGACGACGGCGTAAGCCCGCTCCCCGATACGGCTGCGTGCCTTGCTGGTGCGGGGACTGAAGCGGACCGCTGTGCCGCCGTTTGCCGGCGGGGCGGCCGCGTTGGACCGCTTGACTGCGGAGTAACCACCGTGATCGGTGGCAGAACTGGTCCGGAGTCGGCCCCGGTCCGAGTTTGCTCGATCGGACCGCGGGGAGCATATGGTTCCGGGCTACGAAGTCGACGTTGTGCCACGACCAAGATTTGACTGAGATCTGACATGACTACGCGCGCTCTTAGGTTCAGTCGTTCTATGTCCGCGTCGGTGACAGGGGTTGGGCCTAGCGAAGTTCCCGGAAGCTGCGACGCCTTCGTTGATTCGACCAGCGCCTCGTAGGTTTCTGGCCTCCAGTTTTTCCGCGTACTCGGTGTGGATTGTCGAGACCTGTTTCCGCGCCGATTCCAGGGTGGTCGTTGCTGTTGTGAGCGCGCTGTAGTTGGTCGCCGCTATCTCGTGCGTCGTGCGGACGTGGGTGATCAGGTAGTCCAACCTCGCGAGGAACGTCCTTGCCGCACCGCTTTTCTCCGGCGGCCACGCCTCCGCCAGTTGGTCGCGGTAGATCTGTAGGCGGGCCAGGTGGGTCGCGGTCAGTTCAGAAAGCTTCCGCAAACCCGTCGCGTGGCGCCAGTGGGACTCTGTTTCCTGTGGAGCGAGCATGCGCCACATCGACGGGGCGTCGTGGCGGGACCAGTCCGTGGCCGTGATCGGCAGCGCGTCGCCTGGGGAGTCATGCATCGGGGGATCCCGCTGCCGTTTTGTTCAGCGCCGCCTTGACGTCCTCGACCTTGGCCGCGGCGAAGGCGTCCGTTTCACGGTAGTTGCGGCTTACCTCGCCGGCCGCTACGGCGAAGCCGCCGGTGACGTCCTGGTAGTAGTACACCGTGTACGCCGTGTCCTGCGCCGTTGCCGCGTGGCTCTGGAGGAAACCGACCAACTCCGGAAAATCCGTATAAGCGGGTGGCAGCTCCGCCATGATGTCGTCGAAGATCGGCGCGACGTGTGGGGCGAAGTTGTCGCGGACCTCGGCATCCAGTTTGGTGGCGAGCTCTTCCAGGCGTTGGATGTCCGCCTCGATCGTTGCGTAGTCGCGCAGCCAGGCCGGGGGAAGGTCCTCGTTGGACTGCGCCATCGTCCCTCCTCGCGGTCACCGAGCAGTTGCTGACCGTGAGGCTAGACCTACCCAACCACCGCGCGCAGCCCTGAATGTGCGACTCAGCGCGGCAGTGCCGACGCGCGCCAGGCGCCGGGGCCCGCAGGCAACGGCCCGGGGCGGGCGGATCGGGCCCAAAGCGACGAAACCGGAACCGCCGAAGCGGACCGGGTGCGCAGCGACAGGGCACCCACCAGGGCCGCCAACTCCTCAGGGGTGGGCGCTCCGCGGGTGACACGAAACAGGGGTTCCTGCGACATCCCACCAGCGTACGGTCGGTTTAGGTCACATGAGCAACTGCCGCCCGTGTGGCGATCAGCTGCCACAGGTACGGTTTTGGGTGATGTCGATGACTCAGCCGCCGCTCGTCGCCGACCGGTATCGACTCGTCGAGCCGCTCGGGCAAGGTGGCATGGGCCGGGTCTGGCGCGCTCTCGACGAGGTCCTGCACCGTGAGGTCGCGATCAAGGAGCTTGTCCCGCCCCCGGGACTGACCGACGACGAGCGTCGGGAGATGCGGGAGCGGTCGCTCCGTGAGGCGCGGGCGATCGCCCGACTCAACCACATCAACGTGGTACGCATCTTCGACGTCCTCCGCACCGACGGCGATCCGTGGATCGTCATGGAGTACGTGCCCTCCCGCTCGCTGCAGGACGTGATCGCCAACGACGGGCCGCTGCCGCCCGTACGCGTCGCGGAGATCGGCCTCGGCATGCTCGCCGCCCTGCGGGCCGCGCACCGGGCCGGCGTCGTCCACCGCGACATCAAGCCCGCCAACGTCCTGCTCGCCGAGGACGGCCGCGTCGTGCTCACCGACTGGGGGCTCGCCACCATGCCCGGCGACCCCACCGTCACCCGCACCGGGCTCGTCCTCGGCTCGCCCGCCTACATCGCCCCCGAGCGTGCCCGGGACGGCACCTCCGGGCCCCGCACCGACATGTGGTCCCTCGGCGCCACGCTCTACGCCGCCGTCGAGGGGCAGTCGCCGTTCGCGCGTCCCTCCGCGCTCGCGACCCTCGCCGCGCTCGCCACCGAACCGCCCGCGCCGGCGCGTCGGGCCGGGCCGCTGCGGCCCGTCCTCAATGGACTGCTGCGCAAGGATCCGGCCGACCGGATCGACCCGGAAGAGGCCGACCGCTTGTTGCGGCGCGCGTCCGGCCGCAAGACCGTCCCGCGTCGCCCGCTGCTCGACGGGGTACGCCGCCCCACCGCGCTGCGCGACCGCCACGGCTTCCCACCGCTGCCGGCCGCACCCGCGTCACCGGCCGCCCCCACACCACAAAGCCCAGCACCACAAAGCCCAGCACCACAAAGCCCAGCACCACAAAGCCCAGCCCCAGCGCCGCAGAGCCCGGCGCCACAGGGTCGCGCGCCGCAACCGCGGGCACCCCACGACCCGCCCGGCGCCGGCGTCTGGCCGCTCTCACCGGCGAGCCCCATGGCGGCGGCGGCCGCACCCACGGACGAGGAAGAGGCCGCACCACCGGAAGACCGGACCCGCCCCGTCATCGTCCCCGGCTCCCCAGCCGGCCCGACCTCCCCGGCGGCCCGCCCGACGTCCCCAGCCGCGCACCCCACCTCGCCCGCCGCCCGACCGATCTCACCGGCCGGCCTCACCCCGCGCCCGACCTCCCCGGCCGGCCGCGCGTCGGTCCCACCCCCGCAACCCGACCAGCGCCGCACCGACCAGCGCACCCGCTCCCTGGCCGTCCTGGCCGCCGCGCTGGCCGCCGTCGTACTCATGATGGCCGTCGTCCTCCTGCTCCTCCGCGACGACGACAAGCCGACCGACCAGCGCGCCAACCCGCCCGCCGGGGCCACCAAGCCGGGGGCGCCCGCCGGCACGACCGGCGGCCAGACGCAGACGGACAACCCGCAGACCGGCAATCCGCAGACCGACCAGCCGGGCACCAAGCCGTCCGCGGCCAGCGGCCCGCCGGCGTTCGCGCTCCCCGCGGGCTGGCGGCTGCGCGACGACGGCAGCGGCTTCAAGGTGCCGGTGCCGGAGGGCTGGACGTTCAGCCGCGACGACGGCGGCCGCGCCCGGTGGACCGAGCCCAACGGCAACCGCTTCCTGCTCATCGACCAGACCCGGACCCCCAGGTCCGACCCGGTCCAGGACTGGCGCAACAACGAGGAAGCACGCAAGGACGGCTACCAGGACTACCGGCGGATCAGGATCGCGGCCGTCCGGTACTGGAAGAAGGCCGCCGACTGGGAGTTCACCTACACCTCCAACAGCGGCACCCGGCTGCACGTGCTCAACCGCGGCTTCGTCACGGCCAGCGACCAGGCGTACTCCATCTACTGGAGCACGCCCGACAGCCAGTGGCGGGCCAGCCGCGACATGCTCGACGTCATCATCGAGGGGTTCGTTCCGGCCCGGCGTGACTGAAAACCCTTCCGTTGGGTATTGACACCCGCGGCACGGAAGGAGGTGACGAGATGAACTACCACCGGCGGCACGGAACTGTGCCGAGCTACCTGCTCTGGGCGCTGGTCGTCATGGGCGACCTCATGCTCGTCGTGGTCAACGCGGGCCTGACCGTGCTGATCACCCTCCTCTGCCTCGCCACCGGCGGCGGGCTCGCCGCTTGCGCGTCGAGAATGCGCCGCCAGGCGACCACGGCCATGCCCATCAAGCGCGACGCATAGTACTGTCGCGGGCCATGCGGCTCGACGAGGTCACGGACATCTGGGATCGCCTGTTCGGCGCGCAACCCGACCCACCTTCCTGGCTGGTCGTGGTGACCGCCCTGCTGGCGCTCGCGGTCGTCGCCGTGCGCGGGCCGTGGCGGGTTTCGCGCAACGCCATCACGATCGCCCACGAGGGCGGCCATGCCCTCGCGGCGTTGCTCACCGGCCGCCGGCTGCGCGGCGTCCGGTTGCACTCCGACACGTCCGGGCTGACGCTCTCCGCGGGGCGGCCGACGGGTCCGGGCATGGCGATGACCCTGTTCAGCGGGTACGTCGCACCGTCGTTGCTGGGTCTCGGCGGTGCGGTGCTGCTCGGCGGCAACCACATCACGCTGCTGCTCTGGCTCACGGTCGCGTTGCTGCTGGCGATGCTGACGCTGATCCGGAACCCGTACGGCGTCTTCTCGGTCGTGCTCACCGGCGCGGTGGTGTTCGCCGTCTCCTGGTTCGGCTCGCCGCAGGTCCAGGCGATCTTCGCGTACCTCGCGGTCTGGTTCCTGCTGATCGGCGGCGTCCGCCCGGTCGGCGAGCTGCAGACGCTGCGCAGCCGGGGCCGCCTGCCGGACTCGGACGCTGACCAGCTCGCCCGGGTCACCCACGTGCCGGCGCTGCTCTGGGTCACCCTGTTCGGCGCGGTCGCCCTCGTCGCCCTGGTCATCGGTGCGTATCTGCTCGGTGACCCGGTCCTGACAGCGGCGGGAATCACGACGTAGGAAGCAACCGAAGCCGGAGCCCAAGCGTCTTGGCTTTCGTGGAGGGCGCGGACTTCGACGAGTTCTACCGGGCCAGCCGGCAGCGGCTGCTCGGTTTCGTCTACGTGCTGACCGGCGACCTGTCGGAGGCGCAGGACGCCGTCCAGGAGGCCTACATCCGGGCCTGGCAGCGCTGGGCGACGGTGCGTGACTACGACGACCCCGAGGCGTGGATGCGGGTGGTGGCCGCGCGGATCGCGGTGAGCCGCTGGCGCAGCCTGCGCAGCCGGGCCCGGGCCTACCTGCGGCACGGTGCGGTCGAGTCCGTGCCGCCGCCGAACACCGACACCGTCGAGGTGGTCGCCGCACTGCGCCGGCTGCCGGAGGAGCAACGCACCGCGATCGCCCTCTACTACCTGATGGGCATGCCGGTCGCGGAGGTGGCCCGGGCGACCGGCGCGCCCGAGGGCACGGTCAAGGCGCGGCTGGCCCGTGGCCGGGTCGCGCTGGCCGGCCTGCTGGCGGTCGAGCTGGGTGAGGTGGCGGATGCCTGACGACGCCGACCTCGCCGCCCGGATCGCGGCCGACCTCGCGCAGGTGAAGTGGCCGGCGGGCGACGAGATCCGCCGCACCGCCCGCCGCCGCACCCGCCGCAGCGTCCTGGCCGCCTCGTTGTCCGTACTCGTGCTGTTCTCGGGGATCTGGGTGGTCGCCACGCGCCCGTTGCAGGCGCCGCCGCTGCAGACCGGGTTCGCCGCCGCACCGGAGTCCGTGCCGGAACCCGTGCCGACCACCATCGGCCCGGGCGACCCGGCCTGGATACCGCCGGAGGCGTTGCTGACACCCGAGGACGTGGGCCAGGGTCTGGTCGCGTCCCGGGTCTCGGTCGACCAGGACCGCCCGGTCGGCGACTGGATGTTCACGCTCGCGCCGTGCCGGAACTACCTCAGCGTGCGCACCTACGAGGGCGTCTACCAGTTCCGGCGGCAGCAGACGGTGGAGTACCCGCCGAAGATCCCTGGGCAGCCGGAGACCGGGATGCCGGTGCTCTACCAGACCGTCATGCGGCTGCCCGCCGGCGCGGCCGAGCAGATGATGAGCGACGCCGTCACCGTCGCCAAGGTGTGCCCGAAGTACGTCTCGGAGGGGACGCTGTCGGCGGCCGAAGCCGGGCGCAGCGGCCAGGTGGTCAAGCAGCTGCCGGTGCAGACCACGCACGCCTGGCAGCTGGTCGACCGCGGTTTCGCCGGCGACGAGTCCCTGCTGTTCAAGCACACGATGGTCGCCTCGACCGGTGCGCGGCGCGCGGACCTGGGCGCGTCCGCGGTCGTGGTGCTGCGGGTCGGTGATCTGGTCGCGACGGTCGAGCAGGTCGACGGCGAGAACCCGGCCAGGACCCGCAAGCTCGCCGCCCGGGCCGCCTCGTGGCTGTGCACGACGGCGACCCCGCCCTGCTGACCCTCAGGCGCCCCGGGCCAGCTCGGCCACCGCGCGGAGGTGGGCGTCGTCCTTGGCCAGCCGGGCCAGCACCGCGTCGCTGATCGAGGCGAGCGCGTCGAGCTGGGCCGGCGTCAGCAGGTCGACGAGGTACGTCCGGACCGCGGCGACCCGGTCGTCGGTGGCCGCCTCGACCGCCTCGCGCCCCGCATCGGTGAGCTGGAACACCGCGCCGCGCGAGTCTTCGACGCACTCCTCCCGGACCACCAGGCCGCGGGTCTGCATCCGGCCGAGGTGGTGGGACAGCCGGCTCTTCTCCCACTGGACCTCACAGCGCAGCGCCAGCCCGCGCAGCCGGTGCCCGGGCGCGGCGAGCAGCGCGGACAGGATCGCGTAGTCGGCGTCGGAAAGCCCGGTGTCGGCCATCAGCTGCCGGTTGAGCTGGCTGGCGAGCAGCCCCTGCATCCGGCGGTAGCCATCCCAGGCCCGCGCCTCGCGCGGGGACAGCGGAAGGGTGCCCATCCTGTGACGATAGCCATTGGTTGACGCATCATCCAGTTGCGTTATGGTTGACGCGTCAACCGTGTCGCCCAAGCGAGGAGTACCCCCAGTGACCGACTACGGGCACGAGCTCCAGTTCGGCACCTTCATCACCCCGCGTGCCGACGCGCCGGAGCGGGTCGTCGCGCTCGCCCGGCTCTCCGAGCAGGCCGGGCTCGATCTCGTGACCGCGCAGGACCACCCGTACCAGGCGGCGTTCCTCGACACCTGGACCCTGCTCTCGATGATCGTCGGCCGGACGGAGCGGATCCGCGTCTCGCCGAACGTGGCCAACCTGCCGCTGCGGCCGCCGGCCGTGCTGGCCCGCTCCGCCGCCAGCCTCGACCTGCTCAGCGGTGGCCGGGTGGAGCTGGGCCTCGGCGCCGGCGCGTTCTGGGACGCGATCGCCGCCAACGGCGGGCCGACCCGCACCCCGGCCGAGTCGGTCGAGGCGCTCGAGGAAGGCATCGCGGTGATCCGCGGCATCTGGGGCCGGACCGGTCCTTCGGTACGCGTCGACGGCAAGCACTACCAGGTGCGCGGTGCGAAGGTCGGCCCTGAGCCGGCGCACGACATCAGCATCTGGGTCGGCGCCTACAAGCCGCGGATGCTCCGCCTGATCGGCCGGCTCGCCGACGGCTGGCTGCCGACGCTCGGCTACGTCCAGCCCGACCAGCTCCCGGAGATGAACAAGCTGATCGACGACGCGGCGGTGAAGGCCGGCCGGTCGCCAGCGGACATTCGCCGGCTCGTCAACTTCAGCCCGGGTGGTGGCGTCAGCGGCACCGCCGACGAGTGGCCCGAGCAGCTCGCCGAGCTGGCCCTGACGCACGGCCTGAGCACGTTCATCCTGGCCGGCGACGACGCGACGTCGATCCAGCGCTTCGGCGCCGAGGTGGCCCCGGCGGTGCGCGACCTCGTGGCGGCCGAACGCACCCGCCCGAGCACGCCCCCCGCCCCGGCGGAGACGAAGCCCGAGCGCGAGACGGTCACCATCACCGGCGAGATCCCCGGACTCGGGCTGACCCCGACCCCCGACGACGGCAAGCGGCTCTCCGCCCGTGCGCTCTGGGACGAGAGCGAGCGCCCGGTGGCGCCGCGGATCGACGCCGAGCGGAAGTACACCCGGCACGAGCGGGCCCGTGGCCAGCAGCTCATCGACATCCACGACCACCTCCGCCAGGAGCTGGCCCAGGTGCGTGACCTGGTCGACCAGGTCGAGGCCGGGATGCTCGGCATCGGCGAGGCGCGCTCGGCGATCAACGAGATGACGCTGCGGCAGAACAACTGGACGCTCGGCACCTACTGTGAGTCGTACTGCCGGCTGGTCACCACCCACCACACCATCGAGGACGCCTCGATGCTGCCGAACCTGCGCCACGCCGACGCCCGGCTCGCGCCGGTGACGCTGCGCCTCGAGGAGGAGCACAAGGTCATCCACGAGGTGATCGAGGCCGTCGACCGGGCGCTGGTCGCGCTGGTCGCCGGCCAGGGTGACCTCAAGGGCCTGCGGGACGAGGTCGACCTGCTCACCGACACGCTGCTCTCGCACCTGTCCTATGAGGAGCGTTCACTGGTCGAGCCGCTCGCCCGCTACGGCGCGCACTGACGACCTAGAGGGGGATGTTGCCGTGCTTCTTGGGCGGCAACGTCTCCCGCTTGGTGCGCAGGGCCCGCAGAGCGCGGACGATCTGCACCCGCGTCTCGTGCGGCGGGATCACCGCGTCGACATAGCCGCGCTCGGCCGCGATGTACGGGTTCGCGAGCGTGTCCTCGTACTCCTCGATCTTCGCGGCGCGCAGGGCGACCGGGTCGTCGGCCTCCGCCAGCTCGCCGCGGTAGAGGATGTTGACCGCGCCCTGCGCACCCATCACCGCGATCTGGGCGGTCGGCCAGGCGAAGTTGAGGTCGGCGCCGAGATGCTTCGAGCCCATCACGTCGTACGCGCCGCCGTACGCCTTGCGGGTGATCACGGTGACCTTCGGGACCGTGGCCTCGGCGTACGCGTAGATGAGCTTGGCGCCGCGGCGGATGATGCCGTCCCACTCCTGGCCGGTGCCGGGCAGGAAACCGGGCACGTCCACGAAGGTCAGCACCGGGATGTTGAACGCGTCGCAGGTGCGCACGAACCGGGCCGCCTTCTCGGACGCCGCGATGTCGAGCGTGCCGGCGAACTGCATCGGCTGGTTGGCCACCACGCCGACCGGCCGGCCCTCGACCCGGCCGTAGCCGACCACGATGTTCTGCGCGTAGAGCGGCATCACCTCGAGGAACTCGCCCTCGTCGAGCACGTGCTCGATGACCGTGTGGATGTCGTACGGCTGGTTGGCCGAGTCCGGCACGAGCGTGTCCAGCTCGCGATCGGTGTCGGTGATCTCCAGCGTGGCCGGCGCCGCGAAGACCGGCGGCTCGTCGAGGTTGTTGGAGGGCAGGTAGGACAGCAGCGCCTTGACGTAGTCGATCGCGTCGTCCTCGTCGGAGGCCAGGTAGTGGGCGTTGCCGCTGCGGGTGTTGTGCGTGCGGGCGCCGCCCAGCTCCTCCATGCCGACGTCCTCGCCGGTGACCGTCTTGATCACGTCGGGGCCGGTGATGAACATGTGCGAGGTCTGGTCGACCATGACGGTGAAGTCGGTGACGGCCGGCGAGTAGACGGCGCCACCCGCGCACGGACCCATGACCAGCGAGATCTGCGGTACGACGCCCGAGGCGCGGACGTTGCGGAAGAAGATCTCGCCGTAGAGGCCGAGGGAGACCACGCCCTCCTGGATCCGCGCGCCGCCGGAGTCGTTGATGCCGATCACGGGGCAGCCGGTCTTCATCGCGAGGTCCATGACCTTGACGATCTTCTCGCCGAAGACCTCGCCGAGCGAGCCGCCGAAGACCGTGAAGTCCTGTGCGAACACGCAGACCTGGCGACCGTCCACGGTGCCGTAGCCGGTGATGACGCCGTCGCCGTACGGCCGCGTCCGCTCGAGTCCGAACGCGACGGAGCGGTGCCGGGCCAGCTCGTCCAACTCGACGAAGCTGCCCTCGTCGAGGAGCATCTCGATCCGCTCGCGGGCGGTCTTCTTGCCGCGCGCGTGCTGCTTCTCGACCGCGCGCGCCGAGCCCGCGTGGGTCGCTTCGTCGCTCCGCGCCGCGAGGTCGGCGAGCCGCCCGGCGGTGGTGTGGATGTCGACGTCGGCGCCGCGTTGATCTGTCACGGCCCGATCGTAACTACGGTTCAGTAACCCGGCCGTGTGCGGTACGTCTCGACACAGCCATAGCGTTTCGCCAGTATTGCCCGATTCGTTACACCTCTCGTGATGATGGTCGTCGGGCTGCTGTTCCTGATCGGAGGCACAGGCGTCCTCCTCACGATGAACCGGCTGTTGTGGCCGCTCACCGAGGGCGACGCGGCCGGAAGCCCGGGTGCACCCGGGCGCATGCCGGTGGCGGGCGGCCGGCCGGGGCCGGCCCGCCACCCGCGCGGCCGGGCCGTCGCGTCCGCCGGCCGCCGCGCGCCCGCCCGGGAACGGGCGCAACACCCGCCGGCGTCGTCCCGGTCCCGGGAGGCGCCGCGGGCCCAACCCACGGTGCCGGCTCCGCCGCCGGTGCACGCCCGGCCGACGGCGCCAGCCCCGCCAACGGTGCAGGCTCCGCCGTCGGGCCGGCACGCCCGGCCCGACCAGGGCCAGCCGGCCAGCCGCGGCGGCGGAGCCCGGGCCCGGCTCCGGGTCGTCACCGTGCCCGATCGCCAGCCCGCGCGCACCGCCGCCGCACCGCCGCCCGGCCGGGTCTACGGCGGCGCCCGCCGGGCCGGGTAACGGCCGGACGTAGGCTTGCCGGGTGCCCGGCTCGCCGTACACCGATCTCGACCGACCGCCGCTCAACGCCCGTGCTCTCGAGCGCGCGCTGACCGGTCCCGGCGAGCTGTGGAACAAGATCGATCTGCGGTCCGAGACCGCCTCCACCAACGCCGACGTCGCCGAGGCCGCCCGGTCCGGTGCGCCGGAAGGGCTCGTCGAGATCGCCGAGCGGCAGACCGCCGGCCGGGGCCGGCTCGGCCGCACGTGGATCTCCCCGGCCCGCGCCGGAATCGCCGTCAGCGTGCTGCTCCGCCCCGGTGCCGGTGACACCGAGCGGGGCTGGCCGCCGTTGCCGACCAGCGCGTACGCCTGGCTGCCCCTGCTCGCCGGCGTCGCCCTCGCGGAGGCGGTGATCCGCCTGGCCGAGCTGCCGGACGGCCTGGTCCCCGAGCTCAAGTGGCCCAACGACCTGCTGCTCGACGGCGCCAAGTGCGCCGGCATCCTGGCCGAGGGCGTCCCGGACGGCGCCGGCGGCCCGGCGGTGGTGATCGGCATCGGGCTCAACGTCACGCTCCGCGCCGACGAGCTGCCCGCCAGCCCGACCGGCCTGCCGGCGACGTCGCTGCGGCTGGCCGGCGCCGAGGTGACCGACCGCGACCCGCTGGTGCGGGCCACCCTGCGCGGCATCTCGACGTGGTACGACCGTTGGCGCGCGGCCGGCGGCGACGCGGCGGCCAGCGGGCTGCGCGGCGCCTACCTGAGCCGGTGCGGCACGATCGGCCGGGACGTGCGGGTCGTGCTGCCCGGCAACGCCGAGTTCACCGGCACCGCGACGGGCGTCGACGACAGCGGCCGGCTGGTCGTGCGTACCCCCGAAGGCGACCGGACCGTTGCCGCGGGTGACGTGGTCCACCTGCGCTGAGAACCGACAACATCCGGGGGTACGCGCCGGCGGGGCGAGGCAGTAGGTTCACCCCGTGGCTTTCCCAGAGGACGTGTTGACCAGTGACGAGCGGGTGGTGCTGCACGTGCACCCGCACTGGAAGACGCTCGCGCGCCCCATCCTGCTCGGTGTCGTGGTGGTCGCCGCGGCCGTGGTCGCGCTGGTCTTCGTGCCGAGTGGCATCGGCCGGCTGATCATCGGCGTCGCCGCCCTGGTCGTGCTCGTCTGGCTGCTGCTGCGCCCGATCCTGGTGCGGCAGACCACCCACTACGTCTTCACCGACCAGCGGATCCTGCTGCAGGTCGGCATCTTCAACCGCGACCGGCGCGACATCCCGCTTAGCCGGGTCAACGACCACTCGATGAACCAGCACTTCGTGGAGCGCCTGCTCGGCACCGGCACGCTGGTCATCGAGTCGGCGGGCGAGCGGGGGCAGCAGGTCCTGCACGACATCCCGCAGGTGGAGAAGGTGCAGACGCTGCTCTACGAGCTGGTCGAGGCCGACCACGACCGCGACTCGCTCGACGAGGGTGAGATGCGCGAGATCATGCGTGAGCACCGTGAGGCGCAAACCAACGGCGAGCCGGCCTAGAACTCCGCGTTGACGTAGGGCGGCTGCACCGGGAACAGGTCCCGGAGCGCCTCGGCCGCCTCGACCGGGATCGTGCCGAGGCCGCGCAGGGCCACCTCGACCGGGTCGAGCACGCCGTAGACCAGCGCCGACAGCCCGGCCGCGGTCAGCGACGCGCCGGCCGGCGCGTCGGCGCGGTCGACCTCCAGCGTGCCGCCGGTGCCGTCCAGGTGGTAGCGGCCCGCCAGCAGCGCGTCGTCGACGACCTCGATCGTCATCGCCACCGGTCCGGCGGCGATCCCGTCGATGCCGTCGAGCGAGAGCACCCGGCCCATCGGCGCGTTCGAGCCGAGGCTGCGCACGTCGGCCTTCGTCTCGACCCGGAAGTCGTCGGCCCACAGCTCGGGGGTGTCGCCGGGCAGGAGCCCGAGCTTGACCCGGTCGACCTGGTCGGCGTGCCGGGCGAGGAAGCTGAGCAGCAGGGCCCGGCCGGCCGGGCCGGTGTGCAGCAGCGTGTCCCCGGACAGCTCACCGAGGTGGTCGTCGATCCGGTAGCTCAGCGCGCCCGCCACCTCGCCGTCGACGTGCGCGGTGACGACCCACTTGCGGTCGTCGCGCAGCGACACCGCCCGGAAGTCGGGGAACGTCGCGAAGCCGTGCCGCTCGCCGAGCAGCCGCCGGGTCAGCGCGCGGTGGTCGGCGTAGCCCTCCGCGATCCGCCGCCAGCGCAGCTCGCCCGGCAGGTTGGCGCGGAGGAGGTCGGCGAGCCCGTCCGGGGCGAACGTGGCGGAGCGGTGCTGCGGCAGGGTCACGTAGCCGAAGCGCGCGTAGAACGACGGCCGGAACGGGTAGAGCACGGAGATCGGGTGGCCGTCGTCGCGCAGCTCCTCGAGGAGCTGGTTGAGCAGCAGGCGGACCAGGCCCCGGCGGCGGGCCAGGGGGTGGGTCGCGACGCCGGCGACGCCGACCATCGGCAGCACGGTGCCGCGCAGGTTCTGCTGCATGGGAATGCCGGAGACCGCTGCGAGGGTCTCGCCGTTCTCCTCGGCGACCAGGGTGTGGTTGCCGGAGTGGTACGGGAGGAACTCGCGGTAGTGCCGGGACACCGCCTGCTCGGTCGGCGACTTGTCGAACGCGTACGACTGGAGCGGGAAGGACGTGGTCAGCCGCTCGTCGCCGCTGATCCGGCGGACTCTCAACGCCGGCGGCGGACGGTGCCGGCGGACTCGAACTCGCCGACGACCTCGGCCAACTCGGCGACCGGGTCGAAGGTCGCGATCACGTCGCCGTCGATCGGGTGGTGGCCGAACTGGCGGACGTGGGCCACGCCGGGTGCGGGCGCCGGGGTCTTGGTGACCTCGGGTTTGGGCGCGGCGCGGAAGACCCAGGTGCGGTAGGTGTAGAAGCGGAAGACCGTGGCGATGCCGATGCCCAGGAACTTGAAGACGTTGAGCACCAGCAGGCTCTCGGTGCCCAGACCGTATTTGGCGATGCCCAGCACGCCCAGCTCGATCACCAGGCCGGCGGCGTTGAAGAGCACGAAGAGCGTCGTCTCGCGCCGCATCGCCGACTTCGGGCGGTCGCGGTAGGTCCAGTGCCGGTTCATCAGGTACGACGTGAACGTCGCGAAGACCGTGGCGAAGACGTTGGCCTTGAGCTGTCCGCCGTGGAACACCGTGAGGGCCAGCGCGTTGAAGACCGCGAAGTTGATCACGAGGTTGACGCCGCCGACGATCCCGAACTTCAGCGCCTCACGGATGAGTTTGTTCCACCGCTCGGGCAGCATTCGGTCCACGCGCATTTGGCCACCTTAAAGGAGACGGGCGGTTCAGTTTGTGCCAACGGCGGGTGCTGGGGGAGAACTCACGTCCTCAGTCACCCTTGGTTACCGCCGCTGGAGCGGACGGTGTTCGTGGTGCTGCCGCCGCATCGATGAAAACGAACCGCCGGTAGGACCAGAAACGAAAAAGTGTGCCGACAGCCGTGCCGACCAGTTGGCCGGAAATGTTGTCGGCCAGGGTCGTCTCGAAGGCCGGCCAGAAGTTGCCGAGTATGTAATGGCTGATACCCAGGCAAGCGAGGCCTATGCCGAGACCGACCGCGTTGAAGAAGAAATAGAGGAGGTATTCGCGGTGCAGGCCGTTGCGCTCGCGATGCCGCCAGGTCCAGAAGCGGTTGCCGACGAAGGCCAGCGTCGCGGCGATCACCGTGGAGATCGTCTTCGCGACCAGCGGCGGAGTGCCCGCGCCGCTGATCAGCAGGTTGAATATCAGCAGGTCGACGAGGAAGGCGATGCCGCCCACCACGCCGAACTTGCCGAACTCCTTGACCAGGTGACCGAACCGCTCGCGCAGCCGCGCCACCGCCCCGACGGGGGCGGCCGAAGATGACGACTCGTCGTCGGCGACGGTTGCGGACACGGGCCGAGACTACCGTCTGTGCGCACCCCCCGTTCGGCGCGCGCAAAAGGTTGACCAGACGGTGATCCACGGCGGGCAGCGCCGGTGCGGCCCGTGACCGCACCGCCGCCAAGGGTGTCTATCCGGCCGCCGGCAGGTCCGCCAGCTCGTCGAGCGCGGCCCGGCAGTCGGCGCAGGTGGCCAGGTGACCGTCGACCGTGCTGCGGGCCCGGCGCGCCAGC